>DATHGS010000529.1:0-6469 GCA_035490155.1 Candidatus Methylomirabilota bacterium
GGTCGACCTGCTCCTTCTCGACGTCCATCTCCCCGATGGCCTTGGGCTCGACCTCGCGACCGAGCTCCGACGGGGACCCGCCGACCGCCCGGCGATCGTGGCCCTGACGGCGAGCGTCCTGCCCGCCGATCAGCAGGCGGCATTGAACGCCGGGTGCGACGCGTTCCTGGCCAAGCCGTACCCGGCAACTGCGCTCCTCTCGCTGTGCAGCGAGCTGGCGCCGCGGCGGGCAAAAGCCGTGGCCGGCCGGTCCGCGCGACCGTGATCGCCGAGGACCGCCTCATGTCGATCTACGTGGTCGACGACAACGAGGCGAACCGGCGCCTGCTCGAACTCATCCTCGGCGCGGCGGGCTTCGCGAATATCCGCCTCTTCGCCGACGGAGGCAGTGCGCTCAAGGCCATAGAAGAGGCCCAGCCCGACGTCATCCTGCTCGACCTGCACATGCCTGGTCTCGATGGCTTCGGTGTGCTCGCGACCGTGTCGAAAATGATCGCGCCCGACGACTTCCTGCCCGTCCTCGTCCTGACCGCCGACGTCGATCGCGATGCCAGGACACGAGCGCTCGTCGGCGGGGCCACCGACTTCCTGACCAAGCCATTCGACGCGGAGGAGGTCGTCCTGCGCGTTCGCAATCACCTGAGGACCCGCCGCCTCCACCGAGAGCTCCTCGGACGGAACGCACAGCTCGAAGGCGAGGTGCAATCGACGGCGCTGGCCTTGAGCGAGCTCGCGGGCGAGTGGGCGGCCGTTGCGGCTTCCCTGAGTCGCCTCACCGCGGAGGCGACCGCCGAGGAGACGGCGACCGCGATCTGCGTGGAACTCGCCAGGCTCCCGGACCTCGATGGGGTCATGCTTCTCGCATTCGGAGCGGCCGGAACGACGATGCCGCTCGGTCTGGCCATGCCCGGGGATGTGGGAATCGCGGTCAACGTCGCATTGCCGGACCGCCGCGCGCAGGGGCTGCGGGCGCGTGTGACGGACGGCCCCTCGGTCGGGCCATGGGTCGCCCTCGCCACCGATTCCGCAGAGGGCCCGCCGCGCGGTGCAGACTTCGTGGGTGCGGCATACGTGCCGCTGGTTGCCCACGGCAAGGCACTGGGCCTGCTCGCCGCCGCCAGTGCATCGCCCGATGCGCTCGCCAGGCTGACCCGCCGGCTGCCCGCTCTAGAGGCCTTCGCCGCGCTCGCCTCGGCACTCCTCGCCCCGGGCATCAGCGAGCGGCAGCAGGACGACCTGCTTCGCGCCGAACTCAACGCGATCATCGCGTCGGGGGCCTTCACCATCGCGTTTCAACCCATCGTCGACCTGCAGGGCGGGACGGTCGTGGGGTTCGAGGCGCTCAGTCGGTTCGCCGACGGCACCCGACCGGACCGCCGGTTCGCCGATGCCGAGGCGGTGGGCCTGGGGATCGAGCTCCAGACCGCGACGCTTGCCGCTGCTGTGACCGCCGCCAGCGGGTTGCCGGGGGACGCCTTCATCAGCCTGAACGTGTCACCGAACCTCGTGCTGGCAGGAGATCGCCTCGCGAGGCTCCTGGACGGAGCCGCGGTGCCGATCGTGCTCGAGATCACGGAGCACATGCCGGTCGCCGACTATGGCCAGCTCCGGGCGGCCCTCGACAGCCTCGGCCCAGCGGTTCGGTTCGCGATCGACGATGCCGGGGCCGGCTACTCCAGCTTCCGTCACATCGTCGAGCTGCGACCCGACTTCGTGAAGCTCGACATCGCGCTCGTCCGGTCAATCGAGGACGACCCGGCTCGCCAGGCCTTCGTCGCCGGGATGGTCTATTTCGTCCTGCGCACCGGCTGCACCCTCATCGCCGAGGGGATCGAGACCGCCGCCGAGCGTGACGCCCTCCAGGGTCTGGCCGTCGATCTCGGCCAGGGCTATCTGTTCGGCCGGCCTGAACCGATCGCAGCGACGCCGATCCCGTAGGCCGCCGACCGCGGGCCGGTGTCAGTTCGAACCCGGCTCGTCCTGCAGCGCGAGATGGAGCTGGGCGCGGGAGGTGATCTGGAGCTTGGCGTAGATCTGGTGGAGGTGGAACGCGATCGTCCGTCGATGGCGTTCAACTCGAGATCACGCCCGATCAGGCTCATTCGGCACCCTCGTTGAGGTCCGCAATCTTCGGCCAAGCGAGCCCACGGCGTCAGGCAGGTGGTTCTCACCGCCTCGGCAACCCGAACTGGTCATTCGGTAGATGACGACGTAGGCTCCGTGGCCCAGCCTCCTGGGTACGGCAGCTTGGCCGGCATTTCGGCAGGAGAGACACGATGACTGAGATCACCCACCACGAGACCTTGCAGATCGACGATGCGAATGCGTCGGGAAGGACACCCGTCGTCTTCGTTCATGGCCTCTGGCTGCTGCCGAGCAGCTGGGACCGCTGGCGCACGGTCTTCGAGGACGCCGGCTACGCGACGCTCGCACCCGGCTGGCCGGACGATCCCGAAACCGTCGCCGAGGCCAACGCGAACCCCGCGGTCTTTGCCCAGAAGTCGATCAAGGATGTCGCCGACCACTTCGACGCCGTGATCCGCAAGCTCGATGCCAAGCCGGCCATCGTCGGTCACTCGTTCGGGGGGCTGATGACGCAGATCCTCGCAGGCCGCGGGCTGTCGTCGGCGTCGGTCGCGATCGACCCGGCGCCCTTCAGGGAGTCCTGCCGTTGCCGATCTCGGCGCTTCGGTCGGCATCGCCTGTCCTCTCGAACCCCCTCAATCGCGGTCGGGCCGTTCCGCTGACGTACGAGCAGTTCCGTTACGCATTTGCCAACGCCGTCCCCGAGGACGAGGCGAAGGAGCTGTACTCAACGTTCGCAGTCCCAGCCCCCGGCGAGCCGCTCTTCCAGGCGGCGTTCGCGAACTTCAACCCGTGGACCGAGGACAAGGTCGACACGAAGAACCCTGAACGGGGACCGTTGCTGATCCTGGATGGAGAGCTAGACCATGTCGTTCCGTGGGCGATCGCCAACGCCTCGTACAAGCAGCAGAAGCGCAATGAGGGCGTGACCGAGATCGTCAAGGTTGCCGGTCGGGGACACGCGCTGACGATCGACAGCGGCTGGCGCGAAGTCGCCGACACGGCGCTGGCGTTCGTCCAGCGCTTCGTCGAGCCGCGACCGGCCGGAAAACCGGCGATGTCCGGCGCCGGCGTCGGATGACGTAGCTACCGATCAATCGAGCGCCCGACGGCTGTCCGGCCGCCGGGCGCGGTGTCGATCGGGCTAAGATTCCTCTCGGACGCGCACAGGCCGGTGCCTCAGCCCAAAAACCGGCAGTGACGACCACGGGACGGGAGGAATGAGATGAGCGAAGCGGCGCCCAGAGCCGCGCCTGCGGCTCCGGCTGATCGGTTCTCGAGGGACCGCTATTGGATGCGCTGACCGCGGTCCTGGCGATCCTCGTCGCCATCGCGATCCTGTTCGAGATCGCCCGGCGCCTGGGCGTGCCGTATCCCACGTTGCTGGTCCTCGGTGGACTCGGCCTCGCCTTCGTCCCGGGCCTGCCGCGCATCGAGCTCCAACCGGACCTCGTCCTGCTCGTGTTCCTGCCGCCCCTGCTCTTCAGCGCCGCGGCCGAGTCTCCGCTCCGCGACCTGCGGGCGAACCTCGCGCCACTCATTCGGCTTTCGTTCGGTCTGGTCATCTTCACGATGGTCGTCGTGGCGGCGGTCATCCACACGGCGATCCCCACACTGAGCTGGGCGGCGGCGCTCACGCTCGGGGCCATCATCGGACCGACCGACGCGCTCGCGGCCACGAGCGTCTTCCGTCGGCTAGGGACCCCGCGCACCGTAAGGACCCTCATCGAGGGCGAGGCCCTATTCAACGACGCGACCGCGCTCGTCGCCTATCGCGTGGCGTTGCCAATCGCCGTCGCCAGCGGCACTCTCGTCCTTTCCGATGTGGTGGGCGGGTTCTTCCTCGCGGCCCTCGGGGGCATCGCGATCGGCGCCGTCGTCGGTCGTCTCGCGGGCGAGATCCTCCGCCGCCTGGACGATCCGCCGGTGGAGGTCCTGATCTCGATCGTGGTTCCGTTCGCCGCCTATCTCCCCGCCGACTTTTTCAACCTTTCGGGCGTGCTGGCGGCGGTCACGGCCGGACTCATCATCGGTGGCCGGCTGGGAACGATCCTCAGCCCGAACAGTCGGGTCCTCTGGCTGACCAGCTGGAAGATGATCGGTTTCGTCCTCAACGGCTTCGTCTTCGTGCTGGTCGGCCTCGAGCTGCCGTTCATCCTCCAGGGCCTAGGAGACCGACCGCCGATCGAGATCCTCGGGCTCGCGGCCCTCATTTCTGGTGTCGTCGTCGTCACGAGGATCTTGTGGGTATTCGCAGCCAGCCTCCTGCCGGGATCGCCGCGACGGGTCATCGCCAGGCGCGATGCGCGGCTCGCCACACGGCTTACCTTCGTCGTGTCGTGGGCCGGTCTGCGCGGCGCTGTCTCACTGGCGGCCGCGCTGGCCCTCCCGCTTGGCTTTCCGGAGAGAGACCTCTTCCTCCTGCTGACGTTCGCGGTCATTCTCGTGACGCTCGTCGGCCAGGGACTCACCCTGCCGCGCATCGTCCGATGGGCGGGCTGGGACGGAACCGAACTCGACGGCGACGAGGCGACGACGGCCCGCACGGCCGCGTACCAGGCCGGGCTCGACGAGATCGATCGGGCTCGCCCGGACTGGCCGACCCATCAACCACTTTTCGATCGGCTCGAGTCCGGCCTGCGAGATCGGACCCAGCACCTGGCGACCGAGGATCCCGACGAGACCGCCGAGCGACGCCAGGAACGCATCGAACACGAACAGATCCAGCGGGGCGTGATCGCGGCGCAACGGTCGGCGGTCATCGAGCTGCGCGACCGGGGTGAGATCAACGACGAGACGCTGCGCGTGGTCGAACGGGAGCTCGACCTCGAAGAGCTCCGGATGGAGGGTTGACGCCGGTCAGCCAGGGGTTTTGTACCCAACCTCCTGGATGAGCCAGCCGTTGCCGTCGGGATCGCTGAGGGAGACGAACGTCTCGTAGTTGCCGCGTCCCGGACTGAGGCCCGGCGTCTGACCTTCTGGTCCGAAGTGGAAGGGCTCAGTTGCATCCACGCCACGTTCGACAAGCCAGGCCCGCGCCGCCACGATGTCGGTCACGATCAGATGCAGGCCCTGGTACGTGCCCGGCGCCACCTGCGAGACCCCGATTCCAATCGTGATCGAGCAGGCCGATCCGGGCGGGGTCAGCTGGACGACCCGAAAGGCGTCGCTGGCCTTGTGGTCGACGTCGACCTTGAAACCCATCTTATCGGCGTAGAACTCCTTGGCACGATCCACATCCGAGACGGGGAGCACCACGAGCTCCAGCTTGAAGTCCACGTCGCTGCCTCCTGGATTTCGGTCATGTTGTCTGTGGTCACGCCGTGTAACGCCGGCCGCCGCGAGTGATCATCAGCGCACGGGTGAGGTGCGGGTCGCCGGGCCGACCACGTCGTAACGGAGGTAGACCACGCCGGACCCATGTTACGTACCGGTTTTCTCCGGCTCGTAGGTGAGGATCAGAACCCCGGTGGTCGTCGGCTTGCTGTCGACGAGCCGCAGCTTGGTCAACGAGGTGCCTTCGCGGAAGAGGCGCTTGCCCGTGCCGAGGACGAGCGGGTGGATCATCAGCCGATACGAGTCGACGAGGTCGTGCCGGATCAGGGTCTGGGCCAGCTCGCCGCTTCCGATGACCTGGATCTCCTTGCCGGATCCCTTCTTGAGCTTCGCGATTTCGCCGGGGACATCGGTCTTGATCAGGGTCGAGTTCTCCCATCCGAGCGGCTCTGTCAGGGTTGTCGACACGACGTACTTCTGGAGGCCATTCATCGTGCCTGCGAGCGGATCGTCGGCGGGCTGCTTCGGCCAGTGGGCTGCGAACGTCTCGTAGGTCCGGCGGCCCAGGAGCATCGCGCCCGTCGCGGCGAAGGCCTCCATCATCACGCTGCCGAAGATGTCGTCGAAGTAGGCGAGCTGCCAGCCTCCGTGCTCGAAACCGCCGCTTCGGTCCTCATCCGGGTTGCCCGGCGCCTGCATCACGCCATCAAGGGTCAGGAACTCACTGACGACGATCTTCGGCATCTCGTCTCCTCTCGTGATCCGGCGAACGTTTCAGCCGATTCTGACCGATTGGTGCTGTCTGCGCGATCGACCTGGCGAACCGACTTCAGATGAGCAGGAACACGCCGAGCGCGATGAGCCAGAGCGACCAGGCGATATAGGCGATCGGGACGATCGTGCCGGCCAACGGCCAGCCGTCCCGCTCGTTGGGCCCGACGAACTCGAGTGTGCCGACGAGCAGCGCGACCCCGATCGGCAGGCCGACAACGCCGAGCCACGCCGGAAGCACGGCGGTCGAGAGGATCGACCCGGCGACCAGCAATGTCCACAGGCCCGTGAACAGGTACCCGAGATGCTCCCCGATCCCGACGCCGAGCAGGCGATG
>DATHGS010000530.1:0-4497 GCA_035490155.1 Candidatus Methylomirabilota bacterium
GCGCGTCGTGGATGCGCCCGAACCGGACGCCGACTGAGGCTGGCCGAGGCTCTGCCGTAAAGGACGACGTGGGCATGGATCGACACTGCCGAATCGGAGCCGTCGCGATCATGCTCCTCGTGGCCGCACTGGCGGGCTGCGGATCACTCGACGAGTTCGCGGGGCGAGCGAACGAGACGGCACATCTCCACGAGCAGGCCGACGCGGCGCTCACCCGGTGGGCCGCCGCTGTCGCGGCCGCCGGCGGCCGGCAGGACTTCGTCCCGACCGAGGGCATGACGGGGCAGGTTGGCGACTGGGAGGTCGAGGTCGGTGACAACAACAAGTCGGCGTTGATGGCGGGGCTGGTCGACGCCGCGGTCCAGCTTCCCGATGACGTGCCGCCGGCAGGCGAGATTCGCTGGGACGACGGCACGACGCTGAGCGTGCCGACGATCTCCGCGGCCGAGGCACTCCGGGACCTCCAGGGCGAGCCGGAATCCCCCTGTCCCGAATGTCACCCGCTCAAGGTCACCGGCGCCCGGCTGTCGACCGCGACGGTCCAGACGAGCCGCGGTCCCGCCACGGCGCCAGCGTGGGAATTCAGCTTGAAGGGGACCCAGGTGAAAGTGACCAGGATTGCTGTCGCGGCCGGTGACGGCCCCGCGGTCCAACCACCGCCGTGGGACGCGAACAACCCGCCATCGGGCCTGCGGATCGACTCGGCCACCGGGACGATCGGCGGACTGGGGTTGACCGCCTCGTTCACAGGTGCGCCTGACGGCGCGGACAAGCCATGCGGCGAGGACTACACGGCGGAGGCAGTCGAATCGGATCTTGCGGTCGTGATCATCGTGACCCGTCACTCGAACCCTTCCCTGGGCGCGTGCTCGCTCGTCGGCGCGGTGAGAACGGCGACCGCGGCCCTGGTCAGGCCGTTGGGTGATCGCACCGTCCTGGACGTCATGGAGGGCCGACCCGTCCCGGTTCAGCTCGCACCCTGACGTCGAGATCCACGGACCGGGCCGCGCGGCTCGGCATGGTACGTCTGCGGCTCGTCGGCTGACTTCTGCACGGTGCACCGCGACGACGGTCGGGTCTACGGTCCGAGGGTGTCCGACCACGCCCAGCCCAGCTCGACCGCCTCGGTTGACCTGTCGCATCGTCCTGCCGTAACGGTCCCCGGGCCCCGACTGTCCTCGAGTGCTCGGTCGCGCCGGTTGGTTCGCGGTCTGTCCGACGACGTCCACGTCCTTCTCGCTCTTGCCCTTGTCGCTCCGGTCATCGTCGCGGAGGCCCTGATCCGGGACACCCGCATCGGTGAGCTCGCCGTCGTGGGCCTGAGCTTCATCGCGGTTCAGGCGGTTCTGGCGATGATCGGCAGGCGGCTGTCCCGTCCACGGTGGCGTGCGGCGTGGCCGTCGGTCCGGCTCGTCCTGGCGATCGCGTTCGTTGGAATCGCCAACTGGCTTGTTGGCGATGGCGCGTTTCGACCCGCGTCCGCCCTCTTCCTCCTCGTCATCGCCACCGCGTCCGCGATGGGCCGCAACGAGGGTGTCCTCATCGGGGCGATGGCAGTGGCGGCCTACCTTGCGGTCCTCACGGCGGATCTGAGCCACATCGCGACCTCGCTGCCTCGTGGTGCCATTCTCGCCAGCACGGCGATCGTCCTGGGGATCGGCACGAGACGGACGATGGCGTCCCTGGAGTCGGCCCACACGAGGCTGAGAGCTTCGATCGCAGGCGAGCGCCGCCGGGCTCGTCAGATCGCGAGTGTCGAAGCGGTCGGCCGTCTCCTCGCCACTGACGGGCCAACCTCGGCCGTTCTCGATGCGCTGATGGACATGCTCGTCCGTCGTTTCGGCTACACCTACGTGTCGGTCTACGTAGGGGACGGTCCACGCCTCAGGCTCGGCGCCCAGCGCGGATATACAGATCCGATCGTCGAATTCGACGGCAGTCTCGGCGTCATGGGACGGGTCATGCGCTCGCGGCAGTCAGCCCTGATTCCAGACGCCCGGAAGGACCCCGACTTTCGCGCTGCGGAGCCAGGCCTGTGCGGCGAGATCTGCACGCCGCTGATCGCGGGCGGCGACCTGCTGGGCGTCATCAACATCGAGACGATGGAGCCCGGCGAGCTGGATGAACGCGATCTCGAGACGATCGAGCTCATCGCCGCAAGAATCGCGTCGGCGATGGCACTCGCCCGGCAACGCGACGAGCTGGCGACGCGCGCCGATCTGTTCACGCGTCTGGCGAGCTTCTCCGCCGTCGTCAACGCCACTCTCGACGGGGCCACTCTTCACGACTCACTGGTTCGTTCTGCCGCCACGGTGATTCCGAGTGATTCGGTCATCCTGATCGTCCTCGAACGAGCGACCGGCGACTATCGGATCACCGCGGTCGGCGGGGGAGATACGAAAGTCGTCGGGGCCCAGATCAAGCCCGGCGAAGGAATGTCGGGACGGGCGATCCGCGACCGGGTCGTCGTCGTCCAGGATCATTACGAGCGGTCCATGCTCCCGCCATCGATATCCGGCGCCGAGATCGCAGACGCAATGTCAGTAGCGGCCGTGCCGCTCATCCGGGACAGCGTCGTTGTGGGCGCCCTGACCTTCTCCAGAAACGGTAGCGCCCGGCCGTTCACGGGTCCCGAGCAGGAGGTGCTCGCGATCCTCGGGCACCAGGCTGCGCTGGCGGTAAGCAACGCCTTCCTCCACGCCGACGTGACCGAGGCCTCGCTGCACGACGCACTCACCGGGCTCTTCAACCGGCGCTTCCTCGACGCGACATTCGAGCGGCTCTCCGCAGAGCGGTCGCGGGTCGTTGTCTCCTCTCGGCCGCAGGTGGCGGCGATCCTCTTCGACCTTGACGAGTTCGGAGCCTTCAACAAGGAACATGGCCACCGAATCGGCGACAGCGTGTTGCAGTCGTTCGCGGCCGTCCTCCGGCGCCGGATGCGCAAGGGCGATCTCGTTGCACGTTATGGAGGCGAGGAATTCCTCGTCGTTATGCAGGGAACCGGCCGTGAGACGGCGAGCCGGATCGCGGACGAGATCCGGCTCGAGTTCCGGGCTCTGACGATCGCCGGCAGCGGTGGCGGCGTCCTGGGTGCGACGGTGTCGGCCGGCTGCACTGAGCTCGATCCGACCGAGTGGAACTTCGCGACCCTGGTCGAGATGGCCGACGTGGGTCTCGCGATGGCCAAGCTGGGCGGGCGCGATCAGGTCGTCGCCGCCTGACCCTCGCCGGCGTAGCGGGCCATCGAGCTCGCCGCGCATGCGCACACGTTTGACCCGTAACCGCGCTCGGCCGTAGGCTACGCGCAGATCATCCGATCGCCGCGTATTGCGGCGACAAGCCTAGCGAACGGCGCGTTCCGAGCCCAGAGCGGTGCACCCAACCGGGTGGGCCGCATCCCGTCGTACGACCCGACCGTGCCGTCCTGACGCACAGATCCTCCGGTCGCTCCCCGGCCGGACGGGAGGACGAAGATGGAACTACCGGTCGTCATTGCGGTGACCATTGTCGCCGCTCTCGGCGGAGCCGTGCTCGGCGTCGTCGTGCGCGGCGTGTGGGCCTCGCAGTCGATGAAG
The DNA here is from genome assembly GCA_035490155.1 of Candidatus Methylomirabilota bacterium. Taxonomy (GTDB): domain Bacteria; phylum Chloroflexota; class Limnocylindria; order Limnocylindrales; family CSP1-4; genus CF-46. Next base: position 3,576 of record DATHGS010000530.1, read on the forward strand.
GCGGCCCACTCAGAAGCCCGTCGCATCGAAGCCGAGGCTCGCGCACGCCAGAAGGAGCTGATCCTCGAGGCGAAGGACGAGAAGCTCCGGATGCAGCGCGAAGCCGAGGACGAGGCGAGATCCCGCCGAACGGAGTTGAGCTCCCTCGAGCGTCGGCTCCTCCAGCGCGATGAGCAGCTCGACCAGCGGACGGACATGCTCGAGCAGCGCGATCGCAAGCTGCTCGACCGCGAGCGCGAGCTCGAACGTGCCCGCGAGGAGGTCGCGAAGGCCCACCAGGAGCAGATCACCGCCCTCGAGCACGTGAGCCAGGTGTCGGCCGAGGACGCCAAGTCGCTGCTCCTCGAGGCCGTCCGCGAAGAGGCCGAGCACGACGCCGTCAAGCTGGCGCGAGCCATCGAGCGGAAGGCCCGTGAGGAGGCGGACGAGAAGGCCCGCGACATCGTCGTGACCGCCATCCAGCGAGTCGCCGCGGATCACACCGCTGAGCACACGGTCACCGTCGTCCACCTGCCCAACGACGAGATGAAGGGCCGGATCATCGGCCGTGAGGGCCGCAACATCCGGGCGCTCGAGCAGGCCACCGGCGTCGATCTCATCATCGACGACACCCCCGAGTCGGTCATCCTGTCCGGCTTCGACCCCGTCCGCCGCGAGGTCGCCAGGGTTGCCCTGACGAAGCTCATCGGCGACGGCCGGATCCATCCCGGCCGGATCGAGGAGGTCGTCGCCAAGGCCAAGGCCGAGGTCGAGCTCGTCATGCGCCAGGCCGGTGAGGCGGCCGCGTACGACGTTGGCGTGCCCGGTCTGCCGCCGGAGATCATCAAGCTGCTCGGGCGGCTCAAGTACCGGACGAGCTACGGCCTGAACGTCCTCAATCACTCGATCGAGACGGGCCGGCTCGCCGCCGTCATCGCGGCCG
>DATHGS010000531.1:0-2599 GCA_035490155.1 Candidatus Methylomirabilota bacterium
CGGGCCGGTCGGGCTTGACGCGGCGAGCAGGAAATGGCGGTTGCCGAGGACGATCTCGGCGTTCGTGCCGACGTCGACGACGAGCTCGACGACCTCGCTCTCGTGAGGCGCCTCGGCCAGGATCACGCCGGCCGTGTCCGCGCCGACGTGGCCGGCGATACACGGCAGGACGTAGACGCGGGCGCCCGGGTGGGTCCTGAGCTCCAGCTCCGCCGCCCGGAGCCTGACAGCGCGGTCCGTGGCCAGGGCGAACGGCGCAGAGCCGAGCGGGATCGGGTCGATCCCGAGCAGGAGGTGGTGCATGATCGGGTTGCCGACGATCGCCAGCTCGAGGATCCCGTCTCGCTTGATGCCGGACTGCATCGCGAGCGTGGCAAGCAGGCCGTTGAGGGCTTTTCTCACGGCCGCGGTCATCTCGACGGCGCCTTCCGGATGCATCATCGCGTAGGAGACGCGGCTCATCAGGTCCTCGCCGAAGCGGATCTGCGGGTTCATCACCCCGGCACTGGCGAGGACCGCGCCATCGGCCAGATCGGCGAGGTGGCCGGCAATTGTCGTCGAACCGACATCGATTGCGACGCCGTAGGCCTTCTCGTGGAGACCCGGCCAGACACCGGTGATCGTGTGCCGGTCGTGGACCGCCACGGTTACGGCCCAGGAGCCCTTTTCGAGCGCCGGCTGGAGGGCGACCAGCACACTGAGGTCTGCCTCCAGATCGGTCAGGCCCCACTCGCGCTCGAGGGCTTCCTCGAGCCGGATCAGGTCGCCGGTCGGCGAAGCGAGCTCCGGCCGGGTTACCTCGACGTAGTGGAGGCGGACGACCGGGTCGATGTGGAACTCGCGGACGTCGAGGCCCTTGCGGACGACCTGGCGGTAGACCTGGCTCTCAGGCGGGACGTCGATGACGGCGTCGCCGCGGAGGTGGGCGGTGCAGGAAAGGCGCCGCCCGTCGGCCAACCCGCGCTGGTCACGGTATTCCGTCTCGACCGAGTCAAACGGGCTCAGGTTCTCCGGCCGCGACTCGATCCCGTGCTTGGCGAAGCTGCCGACGCTCTGCTCGACCTGGCACCGTCCGCAGATGCCGCGCCCGCCGCAGACCGAGTCGATGTCGACGCCCAGTGCCCGGGCCGCGTCGAGCACCGTCGTCTCTGTCGGGAATCGGCCGCGGCGACCCGACGGGGTGAAGATGACGAGCGGCTCGGCCGGCGAGGTCATCGTGCGAGCACCGGCTCAGCCGCCGACGGGCGATCCGGCGCGGCGGCGATTGACCCGGACGCCCCGCTCGCCCTCCGCCGGCGCGACGCGGAAGGCGCGGATCCAGCGGGTTGCGTCCTGGTCGTTGCCGAGCAGGACGTCGCCGGCCATGACCGCATGCCTGACGCCGTCGGCGATCGGGTTCGTGATGGCGCTCGTCAAACCGGAGGCCATCGCCATCGCCAGGTACGCACCGTTAATCCCCTCGCGGTTCGGCAGGCCGAAGCTGACGTTGCTCGCTCCGCAGGTCGAGTTCACGTGGAGCTCGTCGCGGAGCCGGCCGAGGATGCGGAACACCTGGCGCCCGGCGGTCTGCATCGCCCCGATCGGCATTAGCAGCGGGTCGACGACGATGTCCTCGTACGGGATGCCGTGATCTCGGGCGCGCTCGACGATCCGCTTGGCGACGCCGAACCGTACGTCGGGGTCCACGCTGATCCCCGTCTCGTCGTTGCTGATCGCGACGACCGCCGCGCCATACTTCTTGACAAGCGGCAGAACTCGCTCGAGCTGCGCCTCTTCGCCGGTCACGGAGTTGACGAGCGGCTTGCCCTGGTAGACGGCGAGCCCGGCCTCAAGCGCCTCGACGATCGATGAATCGATCGACAGCGGCAGGTCCGTCAGCGACTGGACGAGCTGGATCGTCTTCGCCAGGATCGCCGGCTCGTCGGCGAGCGGGATGCCGGCGTTGACGTCGAGCATGTGGGCGCCGGCCTCGACCTGGGCGATCGTGTCACGCTCGACGCGACTGAAGTCGCCGGCCTTCATCTCATCCATCAGGATCTTCCGGCCGGTCGGGTTGATCCGCTCGCCGATGATGACGAATGGCCGATCGTCACCGATGACGACCTCGCGGGTGGCCGAGCTGACGACGGTCCGGGTCATACGACGGTCCAGGTCATGGCGCCGCCGGCCGGCTGGGGGTCTCGTCGTGGGCCGGCGCGAGAGTCGGGCCGCCCTCGACGCCGCCCGACTGGATCAGCTCGGCGAGATGATGCTTGTCGTACGTCGTCTCGAGTCGATCGACTTCTGCGCTGACCTCTGCCTCGAGATCCTCGCCGCAGGCGCGGGCGACCTTGCGCCACTCCTCGATGTAGTCACCGTAGGCGCGCTTGCCGGCCCGGCTGGCGGCCTTGTCGATGGCCACCTGGAAGCGAGGGTGGAGAACCGTTTTGCTCGACCGACGTCCGTCGCGTGCGACGACCTGGGCCGGAATGTCGCGCCACCAGATGACCGTCATCGAGGCCATCGCTCAGGCGGCTCCGACCGCTGCCTGGAGCGAGGTGGCGAGCTCGCCGTAGCCGGTGTGGCGGTGCTCAAACGCGAGCCCGAGCCGGTCGGCGGC
>DATHGS010000532.1:0-2553 GCA_035490155.1 Candidatus Methylomirabilota bacterium
CATCTTCACGGTCCGCGCCGTGTAGAGGCCGAGCCCGCCGCCGACTGCGACGCCCAGGACGATGATGACCCAGGCGACCCCGGCGACCGGGGTGCCGCTCGCCTGCCGGACGAGGATCCCGACGATCTCGACGGTGGTCACGACGCTGCCTGCGCGTCGTCGCTGTTCGGCTTGGGCGCGACGGGTTTCTTTCGGAACATCTGGAGCATCCGGTCGGTGACGACGTAGCCGCCGACGACGTTCATCGTCGCGAACGCCACGGCCACGAGTGACAGGAGCTGGCTCGCCGGCTCGGTCGCTTCCGCCGCGATGAGCATCGCGCCGACGAGGACGATCCCGTGGATCGAGTTGGCGCCGGACATCAGCGGGGTGTGGAGGGTCGCGGGCACCTTGCTGATCACGGCGATGCCCACGAGGATCGCGAGCGTGAAGATCGTCAGCGCGGTCAGCAGGTCGTTGAGCTGGGCGGCGGTCATGCCTGGCCTCCGGCTGCCGTCGAGGCTGCCGCGGGCTCGAGCAGCTTCTTCACGGCGTCGGCGACGACCGCCCCGTCCTTGGTGATCACCGTCGCCTTCGTCACTTCGTCCTCGAGGTCGAGGTTGAGAGCCCCCTCCTTGACCATCCCGAGAAGTAGGGCCGAGATGTTCCGGGCGTAGAACGCCGACGAGCCCACCGGCATCGTCGCCGGCAGGTTGTCCGGCGCGATGATCGTGACGCCGTTGTCGGTCACGATCGTGTCGCCGGCTTTGCTCAGCTCGACGTTGCCGCCGAGTGCCGAGGCCGCCATGTCGACGATGACCGAGCCCGGCTTCATCGCCTTGACGGCGTCGGCAGTCACGAGCAGGGGCGGCCGGCGGCCGGGGACTTGGGCCGTCGTGATGACAACATCCATCGAGGCGATGTGGCCGTTCAACTCGGCCTGCTGGGCAGCCTGCTCCTCGGGCGTCAGCTGGCGGGCATAGCCGCCCTCGCCTGAGGCATCGACCGCGGTCTTGAGCACGAGAAACTGGGCGCCGAGGCTCTGGGCCTGCTCCTTCGTCTCGGAGCGGACGTCGTATGCCTTGACGACCGCCCCGAGCCGCTTCGCGGTCCCGATCGCCTGGAGACCGGCGACGCCGATCCCGAGGATCAGGACGTTGGCGGGTTTGGCCGTCCCCGCGGCCGTCGTCAGCAGCGGGAAGTACCGCCCGAACGCGTTCGCCGCGATCAGGACCGCCTTATAGCCACCGACGTTGGCCTGCGAGCTGAGAGCGTCCATCGACTGAGCCCGGCTGAGCGTCCGCGGGATCGCGTCGAGGCTGATCGCCGTCACGCCCTGTTTCGCCAGCGCCTCCGCCGACTTCGGATCGATGAGCGGGCTCAGGAAGCCGATCACCGCCTGCCCGGCGCGCATCACCTTGACCTCGGAGTCGCTCGGCTTCTGGACCCGGAGGATCACGTCCGACTGGCCGTAGAGCTCGACCGAGGAGACGATGGTCGCCCCAGCATCGGCGTACGCCCGATCGGGGATGAGGGCGCCGGCCCCGGCGCCGCTTTCGACGAGGACCTCGAGCCCGGCTTGAGTGAGCTTGCCGAGCGCTTCGGGTACCAGGGCGACGCGCCGCTCCCCGGACGCAGTCTCCTTGGCGACGCCGACCTTCATGGGCACCACCTTGAGTGTCTGAAAACGTCTCTGACCGCCCGCAAGGATAGCCGCCTGCGCCGAGCCGCGTGTCGGGCCGAAGGTTGCAGTTGGGTCGCGGGTCCGCCGATCAGGCGCTCGGTCTTCGCCCCTTCCGCTATCAGCGCTCGCGGCGGATGCTGACGATCAGCATCGAGCCCCCGTCGTCACCGATGGCCTCGGCGTCGTGCGGGATGGTGCCGTCCCAGCGGACGTAGTCACCCGGGCCCGCCTCGATGACGTGATCGCCCTGGGTCATCCGAAATCGTCCGCTCAGGATCAGGTGGTGTTCGTCGCCGGCGTGCGCGTGGGCACCGGTCCGCGATCCGCGCTTGGCGACCGCCTCGACGATGGAGATCCCTCGAGCGAGCCCGCCATCGACCCGTTCCATCCGGCCAAGGTCGTTGGCCTCGACTGGCCGCTCGGAGCGACGGACCACCGTCGGTGCAGGCGCGTCCTCGAGGAGGAACCAGGAGATCGGGACCTCGAGCGCGTCGGCCAGCGACGCGAGGCAGGTCAACGACGGCTGGGCCTTGTCGTTCTCGATCTGCGACAGGTAGCCGATGTTCAAGCCGGTTCGCTCCGCGAGGCGGGCCAGCGTCAGGCCACGCTCGGCTCGCCAGCGGTGGACCTGTGCGCCGACGGCCGGCTTCCGGCGTTCGTCGGTGCTTTGGGTCTTGGGCCGTTCGATGTTCACGTTCTTTTCCTTCGGGCAACAATATTGACAACAGCCAACAGTCGGCCTATGTTGTCCCCGCAGCAAAGTCTGCTTGATGAGGACAAACTCGTCAAGACTCAGAGAGGACTGGTCATGAACATCGCGATCATCGGCGCAGGCAATGTCGGCAAGGCGCTTGCCGGTTCGTTCAAGCGGGCGGGACACCAGGTCACGA
>DATHGS010000533.1:0-2706 GCA_035490155.1 Candidatus Methylomirabilota bacterium
CGATCGCGGCGTCGAGCAGCTCGTGAGACCGCCGCCGAAGTGCTTCGACGCTACGATCGCCGGCGAGGTCTGTCTCGCGCCCGAGGGTGATGTAGGCAGGCCGACCGACGGCTGCCAGGCCGAGTCCGATTCGGCTGACCCGCAGGCCCGTCATCCCGAGCGATCGCTCCTCCATCGTGCCGACAGGGTAGCCGCCCGCACGCGACGGCACGTGCGCCCACGTGGCACCCGCGACGCCCATCTAGCCGTACGCACACTACCTCCGCGAACGTTCACTGGGCGTTCGTTTGGCCAGAAGGGAGTCCGAGTGACGCGATGACGCGATCTACGCCTTCGCCGTCGCCTTGCGTCGAGCGCCGGTTCGAGTCTCGGGCGGGTGGGCGGCGCTATTCGTGGCGCCGTTCGTCGGGTTCGTGGCCCTCTTTGTGTTCAGCGGAAACTCGTCATGCCGGGAGGCGCGCACGCTGGCGAACGTCTCGCCGGCATAGCGGTCGGCGACCATCACGTCGAAGAAGTGGACCGAGTCCTCGAGGTTCGAGTAGCGGCCGGCGACCCAGGACCGCGATCGCGTGCCCCGTTGCTGGAGCTCACAGACGTGCCAGTCCTGGCTGTTCGTCAGGTCCCAGAACGCGATCGCGTCGGACGGATCGAAGCCGGGCATGGCCATCGTCGACTCGGGGAACAGGAACTCGCAGATGATCTTCGTCCGCGCCGGCCCGTCGGGGATGAGGCGGTGGACGAGCAGATAATCCGGGTGGATCGACAGGAAGGTCGTCGGCCAGACGATGCAGTAGTCGATGCGCCGCTCGTCCTGGGCAGTGATGCCGGCCATCGCCGGCCGGCCTCGACGTGACCCGTGACCCCCATCGAGGGCCATCGTCTCGACACCGTCGGCGAACTCCATCCAGCCGCCCTGCCAGGCACCGTTCGTGTCGTATTCCTCACCGAGGTCGTACGGGGTCAGCTTGTTGAGCTGCGGATGGAGGCCCGGGCAGTGGTAGCACTCCGAATAGTTCTCAGCGACGAACTTCCAGTTCGCGGAAACGTCGTAGGTGATCGTTTTCGCCGGCCGTAGGGCGGCGAAGTCGAAGCGGGCGACGTGATCCACGAGGTCGCCGAGCTGGTCCGTCAGTGGCCCGGCGTCCGGGTCCAGGTTCAGGAAGACGAAGCCCTGCCATGTCTCGAGCCGGACTGCGTTGAGGCCGTACTCGGCGAGGCTGAAGTCTTCGAGGTCCTCGGTGTGCTTGGCGCGGACGAGCTTGCCCTCGAGATCGTAGATCCAGGCGTGGTACGGGCACTGGAAGCGGACGGCCTTGCCGCAGGCCTCCTCGACGACGGCCGTGCCGCGGTGCTGGCAGACGTTGTAGAACGCGCGAAGCTGGCCGTCGCGGCCACGGACGACGAGGAGCGGCTCACCGTCGAGCTCGGTCGTGAAGAAGGTCCCGGCCTCCGGCGCCTCCGATTCCCGCCCGACGATGACCCAGTCGTGGCGCAGGAAGTGCTCCCGCTCCCAATCGTGAATCGCCTGGTCGTGATATGCGCGACCGGGCAGGAGTCGGGCACCGCGATACGGGCGGCGGATCGAGGCGAGTTCTTCCGCAGTCAGGATCGTCGTGTCGGGCATCGCCGGATTCTCGGACCGCCCGATTCCAATGCTTCTCGCGTTCCATCAGGCGGACCGGCCATTGCGCATGGCGCAACGCCACGCGCGCCGGCGCAACGCGCCGCAGCGCCTGCGGCGCAGATGCGCGCTACCCGGTCGCGCTCTCGCTCGGATGCCGGCGCGGATTGCGCCGCCGGGCGGCCGCGCCTGACGGAACCTCCTCCCTGGGCTCGGGGGCCGGGGGAATGTCCGGCAGGACCGTCTGGTCGGTCAGGCCGGCCATGATGATCGCCCGCAGCTCGGTCTCGATCAGTGGATCGGTCTCGATCGGCCGATAGGCCGCGAGCCGTCGATCGACCTCGTCGCAGGCACGGCCGTACGTGTCCTTGCCGCCCTGGCGCAGCCAGGCTTCGCGGTTGTCGCGGTCGACGATCGGGCTCGGCAGGTAGAGCTCGGTCGGCCAGTTTGCCATCGTGTGGTCGGCCATGATCAGGTGCTGGTCGGCCATCAGCTGGTCGATCAACGCGGCGACCGGCAGGTCGTCGACGGGCCGGGTGTCGCGGACGAAGCGCAACGCTTGGGCACACATCTCGTCGTCGAAGACCAGCTTCGGCAGGCTCAAGACCAGGAGGAAGTCAAGCATCCCGGGCCCGGACACCGAGTTGACGCCGGCCAGCGCGGCCAGCAGCGCGCTGCCGAACGTCTCGGCGCCGGCCTGGGCATCGAGGACCTTGGCGTCCGACAGGGCCATGTACGACTGGGTCGGCAGCCCGAGCGACTTGGCGACCGCGACATAGGCGACGTCGAGCTGGAGCGCTTCGATCGCCGACATCGGTGCGCTCGCGATCTTCATGTGGAACGTGGCCGGGGCGCCACCGAACAGGACGGGCGCTCCGGGCTTGATGATCTGGGCCATCGCGATTCCGGCCAGGACGTCGACGGTGTGGAAGACCGTTGCCCCAACGAGTGAGACGGGCGCGATCAATCCCATCAGCGTGACCGGCACGATCTCGACCGGGATGCCCGCCTCGACGCAGTCGATCATGTTCTGGCAGGAGTCCTCGCTATACCGGAAGTTGCCGGTCGCGGTGATCGTGAAGATC
>DATHGS010000534.1:0-25095 GCA_035490155.1 Candidatus Methylomirabilota bacterium
CGGTGTGACCCGCGGACCGAACGCCGAAGGCGCCGAACCTGCCTGTCGGGGGCATCCGCACGCCCGAGACGCGCTCCACGATGGCGCCTGGCGGGCCGCGCTGGAGCGCCTCTTCCAGGGCACCGATCGCGGCCTCGTCGCCCTCGGCGACCACCCGGACCGAGCCATCCAGCTCGTTCGCCACCCAGCCGGCGAGACCGAGCCGGCGCGACTCGCGCACGACGAAATACCGAAACCCGACGCCCTGGACGCGGCCGCGGACCGTGGCCTCCAGGCGAACGTCGGCGACCGCCGAAGGATCCACTCAGGCGGCCCGGGGGCGTCGCGGCCAGCTCAGCACCAGCACGTCGAGGACGAGCTCCGGGCTCGCATTTGCCTCGATGAGCTCGCCGCTCCGATCGAGCCGCTCGAGGAAGGCAGTCAGCTCGCCGGTCGAGATCCCGGAAGCCGCGCGCAGCTCGTCGAGGAGGCCGGTGTCGCGGACGAGGCGCTCGTCACCGAGCCCGGCCACGGCGAGGTCGCGGGCCAGGTCGCGCCAGATGGCGACGAGCGTGGTGGCGGCGCGGCGCCGTTCGGATGCCGGAGCGCGCGTGTCGCGTGGTTCGTCGGCCTCAGCCGGATCGCCCTCGCCATTCGCGGTTGGATCCCCGGCAACCACATCGTCGAGTGCGGCGGTGGCGGCTGCGGCGGGCGTGGCGCTCCCATCGCCCGTGGCGCTAGCGGCGCGGCTGGCAGCGCGCCGTGGCCGCCCGCCTCGAGCGGTCTCGACCAGTGTGGTGCCCATGACCGGGCGGGCCAGCGCCCGCTCGATGTCGGCGGCGCGGGCGATGAGCTCGCGGATCGCCGCGAGCCGGCGCGCTGCCGGGGCGGCGAGGAGGTCGAGGAGCGATCGGACGATCTCTGCCCGCGCCGACACCGCCTCCGGGGCGAGCGCCCACGCCCGGGCGACCCCCGGGCGGCCGTTCGCGAGTCGGGCGAGCTGGCCAGCAGTCGAGGCATCGGCGACGCCCTGGTCACCGAGGATCGCCTCGATGTCGCGGACCCCGACAGGCCCGAGGCGGACGCGGACGCAGCGCGACCGAACGGTCGGCAGGAGCTGGTCCTCGCGCTCCACGCAGAGGATGATCGTGACGCCGGCGGGTGGCTCCTCGAGCGTCTTGAGAAGGGCCGACTGAGCCTCCTCGTTGAGCCGCTCGGCGCGCTCGACGATCGCGACGCGGGCTCCGCCTTCGACCGGCAGCAGGGCAAGCTCGGAGATCAGGCGGCGGATGGTGCCCGGTTCAGGGTCCGCCCGGTCGCCGATCCGGATCTGGTCGCCTGCGCCGCCCGGGACGAGCCGGTGGAGGTCCGCGTGCCCGCCGCTATCGACGAGCCGGCAGCCGCGACAGGCGCGACACGGCCGGGCGGCGGGGTCCGCCACGTCGCACACGAGCCCGGCGGCCAGGTCGAGGGCGAGCGTCGTCTTGCCGACCCCTGGCGGCCCGGCGATCAACAGCGCGTGAGGAGGCGACCCGGCGATCATCGCCGCGATCGCCGCGCTGGCCGCTGGATGGCCGCGCGTCAGGAACCCGGACATCGCTCGGTCAGGCGGGATCGGCCTTCTTGCGAGTGGCACGGCGCTTGGGCGCCGCATCCGGCGAGGATTCACCGGCCGGACCGGCCGATGCCTCCGCCGCTGGCTCGGCCGTTGTCGCCTTCGACCTGGTCGACGCGCGCCGCTTCGGGGCCGGAGCGTCGGTCGCCGACTCCGAGGCCGCGGTGGCCTCGGCGGTCGCCTTCGTCCGGGTCGAGGCACGGCGCTTCGGGGCGGTCGCCGTCCCACCGGTGGGTGCTGCCGAGACGTCCCCAACGAGCGCCTCGGCTGCCTCGGACCCTCCGCTGCTTGCCGTCGAAGCCGTCCGACCCGTCGGCTGGCGGCGGGTCGTCGCTCGGCGCTTCGGGGCTCCGTCGGGCGACGCCGCCCCTGCCGCCGCCGATTCGGCCGCGGAATCGACAGTTGATGTCGAGCCAGTCGGTGCCGGACGCGGCGCTGCCTTCGGCGACTGGGCAAGCTGCGCTCGGAGCATCTCCTGGAGCTCCTCGGGGACCTCGCTCCACGGCTCGCTCGAGCGGGCCGGCCGGTCGGAACGCTCCGGGCGATCCTGGCGTTCGAACCGTTCGGGTCGCTCACCGCGCCCGAATGCCGGTTCCTGCGGACGGCCTCCGCCGCCGCTCGGACGACTACCCTGCGCACCGGTCCTGCCGCTCACGTCGGGATAGCGATTGATCCCGCCGCCACCGCCACGACCGTAGCGCTCGCGATCGACGGCCGCGCTGTACCCGGCGCGACCGCCCCGCGGGCCGCCGCGATTTGGCTGACCGCCGCGCGGTCCACCGCGAGACTGCTGGCCGCGCCGCTGCTCGGCGATGAGGTACTCCGGGATCTCCGGCTCGTCGAAGTCCTCGTCGTCATGGATGGGTGCGGGAAGCTTCGAGGGAGCCGCACTTGGCACGCCGAGCTGGGAGTCCCAGACCGAGCCGAATGGCGTCGGCCGGGGTGCCCGACGAGCCGCTGCTGGCTGCTCGAGCGCGTCCTCTTCCTCGTCCTCCTCGGTGGGCTCAGCGGCATCGAGCGGGGCCGGCGTGTCGCCGGGCTCCGGGGCGAAGCCGTTCTCCAGCTCGCGACCCCGGCCGCGGCCGCGACCGCGGCCACCGCGACGGCGGCGGCGCCGGCGACCCTCGGAATCCACGCCGTCGTCTTCGCCGTCGCCCTCACCGTTCGGCGCCGTCGAGCGTCCCTCGCTGGGCTCGACCTCCCCGACAAGCTCCGCTGCAGCCGGAGCCACCCGCGACAGCTTTTCTCCCGGGAGGACCGTCAGGCTGCCAGCGGACGCCACTGGGGCGAGCTCCGGCTGGGCCGCGATCCTGGCCGGCCGGCCGCGAGCTACGACGGGCTCGGCCTCGCCGGCCCGGCCGCGACCGCGTCCGCGACCACGTCCGCGACCGGCGCCCGTCCCCTCGGTCTGCTTGTCAGGGACCTCGGTCATCGACAAGTCCTCGTCGTCACCGGCTACCCGCCGGCCCGAGCGCGACGAGCCCTTCTCGACGCGAGCGAGCTGGGTGATGTCGGTGAAGATGTCGGCGACCTCGATCAGGTCTGACGAGGTGTTCCCGCGAAAGCTGATGACCTCGACCCGAACGCCCATCTCCTGGACAGCCCGGATCGCCGGCGCAAAGTCACCGTCGCCGGAGACGACGATCGCGACATCGAGGTTGCGAGCCGTCTTCATCATGTCGACGACGAGCTCGATATCGAGATTCGCCTTGACCTTGCCGTCGCCGTACTTGCGGATGTCCTTGCTGACGACCTTGTAATTGTTCCGCGCGAGGAACGAATGGAAATTGCGCTGGTTCTCGTTGTCCGGGTCGAGCCCCGTGTAGGCATAGGCGCGCACGAAGTCGCGACCCGCCGTTGCCGACTTGAGTAGCGTGACGTAATCGATGTCCACGCCTGCGGCCTTTGCCGCGTAGAAGATGTTCGCCACGTCCACGAAGACGGCGACGTTCTTTCCCACAATGACTCCTTGTTATCCGTTATCCGCGGCGCCGGCGCGGTGACGCAGCTCGGCGCGCGGGATCATCGGGTCGGGCTGGTGGTGGTCCCTACCACGGCCACCGGCCGTTCCATGTGCGGACCGCTTTCGATAAATCCGTGCTGCTCCCAGCGGGTCCGCGCCGCTGGATCGTCCGGGAGCGCCGCTTCGATGACGCTGCAGCCCTTGTTGCGTGCCGAGCGGATGAGCTCCTCGAGGAGCGCGTCCGTGACTCGGTTCACATCGTGATCCGGATCCACGACGAGGAGGTCCACGGTCCCGACGTAGCCTCCGGCCCGGACCGACGGCCGAAGCGCGAGAACCGCGCCTCCGACAACGTCGCGCCGAGCCTCGGCGACGAAGATACTGGCCTGTGGAAGATAGACCAGCTGTCGAAGCAGGTCTCCCGGAACGAGCGCGCCCACGTTGCTGGACGACTTGAGAAGCTCGGCGCTCAACGCGACGAGCCGCTCGATATCCGTGATGCGGGCCGATCGAACCAGGTATTCCACGCTGGCAGGTGCCACCTCGTAGGGCTGGCGGTCGCGATTGCTGCTGATCCTGCGGGACCTCGCGGGGTGGCGAGCGGGAGGCTCGACAGCTACGCCCGGGTCGCGTTCGGATCGGTGTTGCAATCGGTCCGCCGATGCATATGATACGGCATCGCTTCGGCGGCATCCTGCGCGCCGCCCGAACCGGGATTCTGTGCCGTCGTCCGTCACGCACCGCTACTCCCGCAATCGCGAGTCTTCGAACCCCAGACCCAATGGGAGTCGACCGACCCTCGAACGGGACCAACGGGCGCCGAACGACCGGCCTGGACCCGCTGTTCGGACGGACCACGGACGCACCGACCGAGATCGATCTGGGGACCGCCCGGCCGATCAATACGAGGAGGAGATTGGATGAACTTCAGAAAGCTGAGCGCGATTGCCGGCGTATCGATGCTGGTATTCGCGGCATGCAGCAGCAACACCCCGGCAGGTTCCGGGGCTGCCCCGAGTGGCGGCAGCGGCGCCGCATTGACCGCGAGCACCCCGGCCCCGGCCGCGGATACCTCGAAGGGCAAGGTCAAGATCGCCATCGAGCTGCCGCAGCAGGGCAGTGAGAAGGCGGCCTCGGACCCGATCATCAACGGCATCAAGCTCGCCGTGAAGCTGGCCGGCGGCGGCGCCGGTGGCTACGGGATCGACATTCCGCAGTCCGCCATCTATGACGACGCCCTCAACGGCGCCCACGACGCGCAGACCGGCGCGAACAACATGAGCAAGATCGTCGCCGACGCGGACGTGATCGCGGTCATCGGCCCGCTCAACTCGAGCGTCGCCAAGGCCCAGATCCCGATCTCGAACGACGGCGGCCTGCTCCAGTGCTCGCCGGCCAACACGAACCAGGACCTGACCCAGGGCGATCCCGCCAAGCAGCTCCGGACCAAGCCGAACAACTACATCCGCGTCGTGACCACGGACAACGTCCAGGGTCCGGCCGGCGCCCAGTACATCTACAAGGTCCTCGGCAAGAAGTCCGTGTACGTCATCGATGACACGGAGACCTTCGGCAAGGGCGTCGCGGATGCCTTCGCAGCCGAGTTCACCAAGGAAGGCGGCACCGTCGTCAAGCACGACGCGGCGCCGAAGACCACCCAGGACTACGTCTCGATCATGACGGCCGCCAAGGCCCTCAATCCCGAGGCGATCTACTTCGGCGGCGTGACGGCAACCGGCGGCGCCCGGATCCTCCTGGCCGCCGCGCAGGCCGGTCTCGGCGACGTCCCTTACGTCGGTCCGGACGGCATCAACGACGGCTCCGGCGAGACGAAGGACTCGTTCCTGAACCTCGCGGCCGCCGCAGCCAAGAACGCCTACAGCACGCTCGCCGGCATCGGCGACTTCCCGGGCCGGGCCCAGTTCGAAGTGGACTACAAGGCCGAGTACAGCATCTCCCCGACCGGCTACGCCGGGACCGGTTTTGCCTGCGCCCAGGTCGTCCTCGACGCCCTCAAGCGAGCCGGCGCGACGGCAGCCGACAAGTCCGCGCTCCGTGAGGCCGTCCGGGTCGCCGGAACCGACACGGCTGCCAAGTACACCACGATCGTCGGCGACATCACGTTCGATGCCAACGGCGACACCAGCCAGAAGATCGTCTCGATCTACTCGGTCGATCCTGCCGCCGCAAACGGCAAGGGCGACTGGAAGTTCCAGACGCAGGTCGACTACGGCAAGTAGTCACTAGCGCAACGGAGCCGGGGATCGACGTGATCCCCGGCTCCTGAGCATCAGGCCAAGGGCGAACAAACAGGCTCACCGTTCGAGGGCTCACATCGTGACCTCGCTGGCAAGTCCCGCAGCACCGGCCCGGCCCATCGCTCGTGGGCTGCGCTTCGTCGGGATCGCCATCGCGGCGATCGTCCTGTACACCGTGGCCCTCTGGCTTGCGCTTCCGCCCGTCTCCGGGCTGACCTCCGCGCAGGCCTTTCCCGTCGCCATCCAGCAGACCGTCAACGCCCTGTCGATCGGTGCGATCTATGCCCTGATCGCGCTCGGGTACACGATGGTCTACGGCATCATCGAGCTGATCAATTTTGCCCACGGCGACGTCTTCATGATCGGCGCGTTCGTGTCGGTCATCTTCATCGGCGGGATCATGGGCCAGACCGGGCCGGTCGAGAACATCCCGCTCCTGATCGTCCTGATCGGTGGCGCACTCCTCTTCACGATGCCGATCATCGGCTTCCTCAACGTCTCGATCGAACGGCTCGTCTACCGGCCTCTGCGGAACGCCCCCCGACTGGCACCCCTGATCACCGCCATCGGCGTCTCGTTCATCCTGCAGAACGTCGCGCTCGTCGTCGCCGGCTCCGGCGATCGCTCGGCGCCCCAGGTCTTCCCGCTCGGCTGGCACGTGACCCTGGGCGGCGCCTCGATCTCGGTCCTGTCGATCTTCATCTTCGTCCTGGCTCTGACCCTGATGATAGGCCTCCAGGTATTCATCAGCCGGACCCGGCTCGGCCGGGCGATGCGGGCCACGGCCCAGGATCGCGAGGCCGCCTCGCTGATGGGCGTCGACCAGAACCAGACGATCGCCCTGACCTTCCTGCTCGGCGGGATGCTGGCCGCGGCTGCCGGGCTCATCTGGGGTCTCCGCTTCGGGTTCGTTCGCCAGGACCTCGGTTTCAACTCCGGGCTCAAGGCATTCACCTCGGCCGTCCTTGGCGGGATTGGCAACATCACCGGCGCGGCGATCGGCGGGTTCGTCATCGGCTTCATCGAGAACTTCGCCTCGGCCCTCGGGTTCTCGCGCTGGTCGGAGTTCCTCGTCTTCATGGTCCTGACGTTCGTGCTGATCTTCAAGCCGTCCGGCCTGTTTGGCCACGCAACGGGTGACCGAGCATGACTACCTCGAGACCGGCCAGCGCCCCGGCCCCTCGACCCGGCGGAGCGCGAGCCATGCTCAGCCAGCTCCGGGATGCCTCGGATTCGCATCGCTCGCTGACGATCGTGGTCGCGATGGCGATCACGACGATCCTCATGTATGTCCTGCCGGGCCTCCCGCCGCTGTCGGTCGTCCAGGGTTCGAACATCTGGTACGACTCGTTTGCCAACGCCGGCGTGTTCGTCCTCCTGGCGATGGGTCTCAACGTCGTCATCGGGATGGCCGGCCTACTCGACCTCGGCTACGCGGCTTTCTTCGCCATCGGCGCCTACGCCTATGCCTACAGCAACTCGCCCTTCTCGCACACGGACCTGCCGTTCATCCCGATGCTCTTCGTCGGGGCGGCGGTCGCCGGGATCTTCGGGATCCTGCTGGGCGCGCCGACCCTCCGTCTCCGCGGCGATTACCTGGCGATCATGACCCTTGGCTTCGGCGAGATCGTGCCGATCGTCTTCCTCAACCTCGACAGGTTCACGCAGGGCACCAACGGCATCGGCGGGATCTACCGGCCCGAGCCGCTGCCGGTGCTCGGAGCATTCAGTCCAAGCACGCCGTTCAACTACTTCATCGTCATGGTCGTCATCGTGACCGTCACGATGATTCTTCTCTACCGCCTCCAGGATTCGCGAATCGGCCGCGCCTGGAATGCGATCCGGGAGGACGAGCTCGCGGCCGCCGCCAACGGCATCAACACGGTCACGACAAAGTTGCTGGCCTTCTCCCTCGGCGCCACGACGTCCGGCCTTGCCGGCGTCTTCAACGCCTCGAAGCTGACCATCGTCTCGCCGGACCAGTTCCTGTTCACTGTCTCGTTCACGGTCCTTGCCATGGTCATCCTCGGCGGCATGGGCAACATCTGGGGCGTCGCCGTCGGAGCGTTCGTGGTCTACAACATCCAGGTGGTCTTCCTGAAGTCGATCAACGGGATCATCGAGACGCTGGGTATCCCGGCCTTCGACCTCGGGCCGGTCCACGTCAACCTCGCCAAGGTGCCGTTCTCCGACTACCAGTACTTGTTATATGGCGTTGCCCTCGTGCTGATGATGTTGTTACGACCGGAAGGCCTGTTCCCGAACCAGCGGCGGCGGCAGGAGCTCCACATCGCCGAGGAGTTCGACGAGGGCGAGCAGGGCGAGATCACCGGCGCCATGGGCGCGGCGCCCGGCGCGGCCGGCGACGCCGGAGGGACGCTGTGAGCCTGCTCGAAGCCTCCCGCGTCACGAAGCGGTTCGGCGGGCTCGTCGCCGTCAACAACGTCGACTTCACGATCCCGGAGAAGTCGATCGTCAGCCTCATCGGGCCGAACGGCGCGGGCAAGACGACCTTCTTCAACATCATCGCCGGGATCTACGATCCGACTGCCGGCGAGATCGACTTTCACGGCCGGCGCGTCATCGCCCGGCCCAAGCGAGCCTGGCTCGAGCCCATCCTGTGGGTCCTGCCGGCATTGCTCGTCGCCATTTTGACCATCGGCTTTGGCGTCGAAGGACGAAGCGACGGCTCGATCATCCTCGGGCTCGCGCTGACGGTCCTCGCGCTGATGGTCGTCCTGCTCATCGGCGTGGCGAGGCCCCCGAAGTATCAGCGCTTCCTCGTGCGGCTCGGCATCTTCAAGAGCGCCCGGCCGAACGACATGGTCGTCACCGGCCTGGGGCGGACCTTCCAGAACATCCGTCTCTTCCAGAACATGACGGCGATGGAGAACGTTCTGGTCGGGATGCACACGAAGCTCGGCTCGACCTGGATCGACGCGATCCTCTCGACCCCGCGCGACCGGCGCGAGGAAGCAGCCGCCAGGGTCAAGGCCCGCGAGCTGCTTGCACTCGTCGGACTGAAGGGCCGCGACGACCAGCTCGCCAAGAACCTGCCGTACGGTGACCAGCGCCGTCTCGAGGTTGCGCGCGCGCTCGGCTCCGAGCCCGTCCTGCTGCTCCTCGACGAGCCGACCGCCGGGATGAACCCGCGCGAGACGCAGCAGCTCACGAGTCTCATCAGCCGGCTCCGGTCGGAGCTCGGGCTGACGATCCTCCTGATCGAGCACGACATGCGGGTGGTCATGGGGATCAGCGACCGTGTGACGGTCCTGGACCACGGCGAGAAGATCGCAGAAGGGACGCCCGACGAGGTCCGGCGCAACCCGAAGGTCATCGAGGCGTACCTCGGCACCCCGCCGGCCGAAGCGCCGGAGACGGAAACGCCGGCCACAGCGGTCGCAGGGACGACGGGCCCGGTCGTCGAAGGGTCGGAGTCGTGAGCGCGGTGAACGTCCAGGGCAACGTCGTGGGCTCGACCGGCGGCGGCGACCAGGCGATGCTCGTCATGAACGACGTCCACACCTACTACGGACACATCCACGCCCTCAAGGGAATCACCCTCACCGTCGAGAAGGGCGAGATCGTGACCCTCATCGGGGCGAATGGCGCCGGCAAGACGACGACGCTCAAGACGATCAACGGCCTGCTTCACCCGCGCGCCGGGACGGTTCATTTCGAGGGTCGCGACATCTCCCGGACGCCCGCCCACGAGCTCGTCCGGGCCGGTATCGGCCAGGCGCCCGAGGGTCGCCGCATCTTCGCCCGCCTAACGGTCATCGAGAACCTCCAGATGGGGGCGTTCACCCGCAACCCGAAGACGATCGGGCCGGATATCGACCGCGTGTTCGAGCTCTTCCCCCGCCTTCGCGAGCGGACCAACCAGCTCGGTGGGACGCTGTCGGGCGGCGAACAGCAAATGCTCGCGATCGGCCGGGCGCTCATGTCGGAGCCGCGGGTGCTCCTCCTCGACGAGCCGTCGCTCGGGCTTGCTCCGATCCTCGTCCAGCAGGTCTTCTCGACGATCAAGGAGATCAACGCGCAGGGCACGACGATCCTGCTCGTCGAGCAGAACGCCCTTCAGGCGCTGTCGATCGCCCACCGGGGTTATGTTCTCCAGACCGGCGAGGTCGTCCTGACCGGCGATGCCGCCGGCCTCATCAAGAACGAGATGGTCCGCAAGGCGTACCTCGGCGAGGACTGACCGCGGACCGACCGTCGGGCGTCGAAAGTCCGGCAACACCTCGCGCGATGCGAGGGGCGCGAGACAAGACGGGTCAGCCGATGACCGACGACCGAAGATCGACCGACCAACCAACCCACGAGGGGCCGCCCGTCCGCTTCCAGTCGCGCCTGGCGGGTGGCGACCGCTCGCCGCTCATCCCCATCGTTGCCCTGGTGGTGCTCGTTGGGATCGCCGCGCTGTCGTCCGGGCCGGCGGCTCCCGGCGGGACCGCTGTCGAATCGCCCACGGGCGAGGCCGCCGCGGAGGCCATCGGGTCTCTCTCACCGGCGCCATCGTCGGCCCCCAATTCCCCGGCCGACGCCGATGTAGCCACGATCTGCCTTGAACCCGCATCGTGGCGGACGGCGACGATCGAGACATGGCGAGACCAGACCGTCCGGGTCTGGCGGGCAATCGACCCGGTCCCAGCCAGCGGGCCCGACGACCCGGCGATCCCGATCGTTCCGGCGGTCGGCAACAGCGTCGCCGCGATCGGCTTCTGCGCCCCCGTTGTCGGGCCCGACCGGCCGTCGGGATCGGTGACAGTCGAGGCCTGGCGCCGCGAACCCGTGGCCGGCGACGGCGCGAGCCCGGCGTTCGGTCCTGTCGCCACCGTGGGCTCGGATCCGGTCCCTCTCGAGATTCGGACGATCGTCCCGGCCGGGTCGCCGTCGCCCTTCGGTGCGCTGTTCGGGCCGCCCGCGGCCGAGGCCGAGGCCGGGACCGGCTGGCCGCCCGGCGTCGTCGTCTTCCGCTACGCGCCGCTGGCGAGCGGGCCTTCGGCCGCCACGTGGTTCGCGATCGAGATCATCCGGACGGACGCATCCGGCAAGGGGCCGCCGACATCCGAACGGCCGAGGTTCGCCAGTCCGGAGCCCGCCCGACCGTAGCCCGGCCCACCACGATCTCGGCCGCCCGGTCGCTGGGATCAGCGCGCCGCGGACTCCCTGGCGAGGTCGTAGACGGCCCGGCTCAGGACGATCAGGCCGACCGCCGCGAGCCACAGCCCCGGCGCTCGGTCGGGAAGGGCGATCGCCCCCTTCGTGGCGAGATCGATCACCCGGATCAGCAGCCCGATCCAGCCGACGACGGCAACCGCGCCATAGCTGAGCGTCCGGTCGATCGCGACCGGCTTGTCGCCGGCGGCATACGGCAGTGCAAGGAGCGCGACCGTCGCGAGAGCGGCGAAAAAGACGAGGATGCCGCTGCCCTCGAAGGCATTGCCCTGGAGCCGCGACAGCTCGCCGACGCCGCCGCCGAACTGCCACCACGGCAGCAGGCAGCCAACGATGACGATGAGAGCGGCGAGCACCGCGAGGCGCCGGCCGCGGCCGAGGGGGCGTCGATGCATGTCTCAGGCCTGGTCCGTGTAGACCTCGGGGCGCAGGACGCCCACGAACCGCAGGTTGCGGTAGTACTCGCCGTAGTCGAGCCCGTAGCCGACGACGAACTGGTCCGGGATTGTGAAGCCGATGTAGTTGACCGGGATGTCGACGAGGCGCCGGGCGGGCTTGTCGAGGAGCGTGCAGATCTCGAGCGAACGGGGGTTCTTGCCGCGCAGGTAACGGAGGAGGTAGTTGAGGGTCAGGCCAGTGTCGATGATGTCCTCGACGATGAGGACGTCCTCGCCCTCGATGCTCGCCGAGAGGTCCTTGAGGATTCGCACCAGCCCCGACGATTCGGTGCCGGTGCCACCGTATGAGGAGACCTCCATCAGGTCGATCCGGAGCGGGACGCTGATCGCCCGCATCAAGTCGGCCATGAATGGAAGCGAGCCCTTCAACACCGACACGAGGGTCAGCGGTCGGTCCGTGTGGTCGGCGCTGATCTGCGCGCCGAGCTCGAGGATCTTCGCCTGGATCGCTACCTCGTCGAGGAGAACCTCGCCGATGTCGGCGCGCAGGTCGATCGGTTTCGTGATCACAGTTCGGGAGGCTCGTCGAAGGTCGGCGGACCAGGCTCGATCGACAGCCCGATGGTGGACGCCGTGACCGGGCCGTCGACGCGGACCGGCACGACCTGGCCCGATGTGCCCGACAGCTCTGCAACCAGCCCGAGCTTGCCGAATTTCAGCATGAGCGCGCGGAAGTCGCGGGCATAGAAGAGCTTGACCCGGAGGTCGGGGTACAGCTCGAGGACTCGTCGCAGCTTGCGGTTCTTCTTGCGAACAAGCTTCTGCCGAAGTGTGGTCATCTCGAGATACAGGTCGAGATCAGGGAGCCAGAAATCCGGCGCGAAGCTCTCGACGACGGCGCCCTCGAGATTCCAGACGACCGGAAAGACGTGAGGCTCGTACTCCCAGCGGACCTGGTAGAAGTCGAGGATCCGCGCCATCTCGGCCTCGCTCGCGTGGGCGAAGCTCGGGCGCGCTGCGGGCGACGGATCGATTGCCTGCGACGGCTCCTCGGCAACCTCCCGCTCGACGACAGGGGGCAGCGCCCCGTCCGACCGGCCGGTCTGGCGAGTCCTCGCCGCTGCCCGCCGGGACCTGCGTCCGGCGCCGGGACCGGCGGCCGAGGCCTGGGTCATGCGGATCCTCGGTCCGGACCGTCGCCGACCCGCCCGACGAGAGCGTCCAGCCCACCCAGGCGAAGCAGCTCGCGAGCGATCAGCAGGTCGTCAGCGCCGATCGTCGGCGCGTCGCGGAAGCGGGCGTCGTCGGCGGTCTGGAACTCGCCGTACGTCGGTCGCGATCCCGACCCGTCCGACCGGCCCGCGACGACGATCCCGAGCGAATCACTCTTGCAGGCCGCGCACGCGAGCTCGAGGAAGGCCAGGTCGTCGCGCCTGGCGAGGATCCGAATCCGGTCCATAGGGACGAGCCCGCCACAGACGGCGCAATCGACGCCATTCGCGAACGGTGGGAGGCGATCGCGCGGATCCATCGGCAGCCAGTCTACTTCGTAAGCGTTCGGGGCGCGTCACCCGGTCCAATTGCATCGCGATACCCCCAGGGAGTATCATCCCGTCGATGAACGAGCTTGCGCCATGACGTCAGAGCGAGGGAGGCCGGCCGTGGCCCAGACCGAAGGCCAGCCGGCGACCGGCTCCGAGCCTGATCATTTCCGTCATTCGTATACGAAGGACCGCGCCGGTCTCGTCCGCCGCCTGTCGCGGATGGAGGGCCAGGTTCGCGGGATCGCCCGGATGATCGAGCGCGAGGAGTACTGCGTCGACATCCTCCAGCAGACCGCGGCACTGCGAGCTGCGGTCGACGCCGTGTCGGTACTGGTCCTCGAAGACCACGTGCAGGGATGTGTCAGGACGGCCGCCGAACGCGGCGAGGCCGACAAGTATGTCGACGAGGTGATCGACGTCGTGCGGCGGACGCTCGGCCGGCCTGTGAGCCGGAGCAGCCGACCGGGCTGACGAGCGGTACTTCCGGGGTACCGGCGCTGCCGCTCGGGGGATTTCCGGGTAGTGCGGCGGGGTGGAGGATGGTCTGACGATTTCCC
The DNA here is from genome assembly GCA_035490155.1 of Candidatus Methylomirabilota bacterium. Lineage (GTDB taxonomy): Bacteria > Chloroflexota > Limnocylindria > Limnocylindrales > CSP1-4 > CF-46. The sequence goes on from DATHGS010000534.1 coordinate 13,496, forward strand.
CTCGCTCTCGCCCCGACACGCACGGAGCCCGCACCAGGAACCGATGTTCGACCCCCGCCGTTCACGGCTGGCCGCCCGCCCCCTGATGATCGCGGCCCCACCCCTGTTCGTCGAAAGACGGGTCGGCTCGCGACGCGCTGAGGACCGCAAGGCTCACGAGGAGCGAGCCCTCCTCGCCCGGGCACTCGACATCCTCGCCGGTGGCGCCGACGCCGAGGCCCGCCTGGCCGGCATCCTGAATCTGCTTGCCGACACCGTGGGCGCCCGCCGGGCCGCAGTTCTCGCCAATGGCGCCGAACGGCACTCGGCCGTGGCGGTTGCCCAGGGTGAGGACGCGTCGGCGGCCAACGATCTCGCCGCCTGGCTTGACGCAAGCTCGGATCGTTCGCGAGCCGAGCGAGCAGCGTCAGGCCGTGCTCGCGTATCGGTCGTCGTCGCAGACGCCAGGACAGACCGACCCGATAAGCCCAAGGCGATCACCGATCGTGCGAGCCGCTCGTATGCCCTGCTGCCGATCCCGAGCGCCGGCGACGTCGTCCTCGGCTTCGAGTTCGCCGATCCGCCACGGCCGGGCGAGCTGGCCAGGCGCCTGCCGCCGCAGCTCGCTCGCCATGCGGCCGTCGCTCTCGCCCTCGTCACGGAGCAGCTGGCCACCGAGCGCGAGCTTGCCTCGCTTCGGGCGAAGGATGCGGAGCAGACACGCTTCGTGTCGACCGTCGCCCATGAGCTGCGGACGCCATTGACCGGGCTGCGTGGCTATCTCGAGCTGATTCTCGGCGACCGCGTCGACGATCCGGCAGTGGAACGCGAGTTCCTCGAGCGGAGCCGGGCCATCGTCGGCTCGATGGACGAGCTCGTCGGCGATCTGCTGCAGCTGTCCCGACTCGAGTCCGGCGGCCTCGACCTCGAGCTCGAGCCGTTCTCCCTTGCCGAGGCCATCAGCCAGGTCGCCGACGGGCTCCTGCCGATCGCCATCGAGCGCGACGTCGGCCTCCGCACGACGCTCCCGCCGCGCCTCGGCGCCGCGACCGGCGACCGCCGGCGAGTCGAACAGATCCTGACGAATCTCGTGAACAACGCTCTCAAGTTCAGCCCGGCCGGCGGCTGCGTCGAGCTCGAGGGTCGATTCGAGGGCGCCGTCGCACTGGTCATCGTCCGCGATGACGGCGCCGGGATCGAGGCAGATGATCGGGCCCGCATCTTCGAGCGCTTCCAGCGACTCCCCGGCCACGAGCGGATCATCGGCACTGGCCTCGGTCTCCCGATCGCTCTCGGCCTTGCGCGGGAGCTGGGCGGCGACCTCGATGTCGCGTCGGTGCCCGGCTCCGGCTCCGCCTTCGTTCTCGTCCTGCCGGGTCCGGCAACTAGCGATGCGGAAGTCATCGAGGCGACCCTCGCCCGGACGTTGGCCGCGGAGGAAGCAGGGCTCGAGGAGCGGGCGGTGTTGCGCGCCATCGGCGGGCGGTCGCGGAGCGCGACCACGCTGGACGGCGACGCGACCGAGCCGGGACTTCGCCTTGTCGACAGCCACGGACCGAGCGGACCCACCCGTCCGGCCAATGAGATCCGACGAGGGAAGGCAACGCGGGCCTGAGACGCCCTCGTTTATCCACAACCTTAACCAGGCGCGCGCACTTCGTGGATAACTCCGTTGACGATGCCTCGAGGGCGTCGTACCGTCCGTCATCCGCACCGGGATCGCTCGGGTAACGGGGCTTGCGAGGGGTTCGGGGAAACCCGACCGCGAACCGGACTCGCCCTGGAAGACCGAGATCCTTCGACCCGCTGGTGCGATGAACGACGACGCCGGGAGCGGAGCCGGGACGGACCGCACGGGCACGACCGCTTGGAGGGTGCCTGGACCGTTCGCGTGAGCCGCTCCCGACGCGCGTCGATGGCCTCCCACCGCTGCCGCCGGCCTACGCCGCAGTGCTCGCCGCCGGCCTCGACGAGCTCGGTGCGGCACTGTCACCAGTCGGCCGCCAGGCAATCGACGACCACGTCCGGCTGCTTCTCGCGTGGAATACCGCGATCAACCTGACGGCGATCCGGGAGCCCGTCGACATCGCCCTCCGCCACGTGATCGACAGCCTGACGGCAATCCCGGTGCTGCGCGATGTCGACGGTTTCGTTGACCTCGGCAGCGGCGGGGGCTTTCCCGGCATCCCGCTGGCGGCTGCCCTTCCCGTCGAGCGTGTCGCGCTCGTCGATTCGGTCGGCAAGAAGGCGGCATTCCTGGCCGCCGCCGTAGAGGTGGCCGGCCTGTCGCCGCGGGTGGGTGTGGCGGCCGCCCGGGCCGAGGAGCTCGCTTCCGAGACGCGCCACCGCGAGCGCTGGCCGGCCGTGACGGCTCGCGCGGTGGGATCGCTGGCCGAGCTCGTCGAGCTCGCGTTCCCCCTTCTTGCCGTCGGTGGCCGGCTGGTCGCCTGGAAGCGCGGCGACATCGCCGCGGAGTTGCTTGCGGCGCGGCGCGCGGTCGACGCCCTGGGCGGCGGCCTGATCGACGAGGAACAGGTCCGGGTGATGGGGCTCGTCGGTCATCGGCTCGTCGTGGTGACGAAGCGCGGCCAGACGAGTCCTGCCTATCCGCGCGACCCGGCCACCCGCCGTCGCCAGCCATGGTGATAGCGCCGAACGACGCCTCGCAGACGCGCTGACTCAGACGCTTCGGTGGCTGCTAGGCTGGCGCGAATGCGCGTCGCCGTCCTCTCGGACATCCACGCCAATCTTGTCGCGCTCGATGCGGTCGTCGCGTCGCTTGGCTCGATCGACGCCATGTGGCACCTGGGTGACGTGGTCGGCTACGGCCCGGAGCCCGACGCCGTGGTCGAACGCCTTAACTCCCTCGGCGCTGTCGGCGTCCGCGGCAATCACGATGCGGCAGCCATCGGCCTCATCGACGTCGACTGGTTCAACCCCGACGCCCGGGCGGCGATGGAGTGGACGCGTCGACGCATCGGCGAACCGACGCAGGCCTGGCTGGCGGCCCTGCCGGAACGTCGTGTCGAGGGCGACTTCAGCCTCGCCCACGGCAGCCCGCGCGACCCGACCTGGGAGTACGTCGTCTCGCTGCCGATCGCCCGGGCGAACCTGGCTGTCCTCACGACACCGTTCGGCCTTCACGGCCACACCCACCTGCCGATGGTCTGGGCCGAGCACGACGGGCAGGTCGAGCAGATCGCCCCGGCCGCGGGCTCGACGTTCGCCCTGGATCACCGTCGCGCACTCATCAACCCCGGCAGCGTCGGCCAGCCGAGGGACGGGATCGTCACCGCCAGCTACCTCGTCCTCGACACCGCCGCCGGCAGCTGCACGTGGCACCGGACCGCCTACGACATCCCGGCCGTCCAGGCGGCGATGACCGACGCGGGCCTGCCGCGACGGCTCGTCCAGCGCCTGGCGTTCGGGGCCTGAGGGCGGTCGCCTGATGGGAAGTCAGCGGCCCCTGTCGGGTCGCAAGCTCGGGGACCGTCGGGTCCGGATCGAGCGACCCCACGCGGCGTACTTTCGCTGGACCGGCCCCGGCCAGCTGATGGCCAAGGAGGCGGCCAGCGCTCCCGCTACGGCTGCGGGCCGCCTTCGGGCCCGGATCAAGAGCTTCTTCATCGGCCGGCCGCTGGCGTCGGAAGAGGAGATCGGGGAACGACTGTCGAAGAAGAAGGCCCTGGCGATCTTCAGCTCCGACGCCATCAGCTCGTCGGCCTACGCGACCGAGGAGATCCTGCGGGTCCTCATCCTCGGTGGCGTCGCGGCCCTCGCCTTCGGCCTCCAGATCAGCATCGCGATCGCGGTCCTGTTGATCGCCGTCGCGATCAGCTACCGCCAGATCTGCATCGCCTACCCGACCGGCGGCGGAAGCTACTCGGTCTCGAAGCGCAACTTCGGTCGGCGCGCATCGTTGATCGCGGCGTCGGCGCTGATGATCGACTACATCATGACGGTCGCGGTGTCCACGTCATCGGCCGTCGAGCAGATCACCTCGGCCTTCCCGGCCCTCATCGACGAGCGGGTGATCATCGGGGTCGCTGCGATCGCGCTCATCACGATCGGGAACCTCCGGGGCATCCGCGAGGCCGGCAGCATCTTCGCCTTGCCCACATACCTGTTCCTCGGCTCGGCGCTGCTGATGATCGCGATCGGGGCGGTGAAGATCCTCATCCTGGGCGAGCACGGGGCCTTCAGCCCCGATCTCGTTGCCCAGACTGGCGAAACGGCGGGTTCGGTCACCGTCCTGCTGCTCATTCGGGCATTCGCCGCGGGCGCGGTCGCCCTGACCGGCACGGAGGCGATCGCGACGGGCGTCCCGGCCTTCAAGCCACCGGAGGCGCGCAACGCGGCCACGACGCTGGCGGTCATGGCCGGCCTGCTCGGTGTCCTCTTCATCGGGATCACGTTCCTCGCGGTCAACTTCGGGATCACCCACATCGACCTGCCGGAGAAGCAGACCGTGATCAGCCAGGTCGCCAGCCGGGTCTACGGCGCGGGTTCGATCCCGTTCTACCTGTTCCAGGCGTTCACGGCACTCCTGCTCGTCCTCGCCGCGAATACGAGCTTCAACGCCTTCCCGCGACTGCTGGCCATCCTCGCGACCGATGGCTTCATGCCCCGCCAGTTCGCCTTCCGCGGCGATCGGCTCGCGTTCTCCTACGGGATCATCGTCCTCGCGACGGTGGCGGCATCGCTCGTCGTGATCGCCGGCGGCGAGACCCACCTGCTCATCCCGCTGTATGCCGTCGGCGTGTTCATCGACTTCACGATCAGCCAGAGCGGGATGATCCGTCACTGGCGGCGAGAGCGCAGTTCGGGCTGGCGGCGACGTCTGACGATCAACGCGTTCGGCGCGTTGCTGACGGGGATCGTGTTCATCGTCGTGACGATCGCCAAGGCGCCACCGTCCCTCCTCGTCCTGGCCCTGGTGCCACTTCTCGTCGGGCTGATGTCGTTCATCCGCCGCCAGTACGACGCCCAGGAGCGGGAACTCCACGTCCGCGACGACATGATCATCGAGGGGCCCCATCGCGAGCAGCGGGTGGTCGTGCCCGTCAACGGCATCAACCGGGCCGTCGTCCAGGCCGTCAACTTCGGGCGGACCCTGGCGAAGGACGTCAGGGCAGTCTTCGTGACCGAGGATCCCGAGGCCGGCGACGAGCTTCGACGCCGCTGGGAGCGCCAGTTCCCCGGCGTCCCGCTGGTCATCGTCGAGTCGCCATATCGAGCCCTCATCGGCCCGGTGACCGCCTACCTCGACGTCCTCGATGCGGGCTGGCCGGCAGACGTCCCGGCGCCCATCACGATCGTCGTCCTGCCGGAGTACGTCGCTCGCCACTGGTGGGACCGCGTGCTGTATAACCAGTCGGCCAAACGGTTGAAGGCGGCCCTCGTCGGACGCGAGCACACGGTCATCGCCGACGTTCCGTATCGCCGTGGCCACTGACCCACCAACCGACAAGAGCGGGAGGCCGATGAGCGCGGGCAAAGGCCCACTGAAGGGACGGAAACCGGCGGATCGGCGGGTCCGCGTCGAACGGCCCCATTCGGCGTATTTCCGGTATTCCGGTCCTGGCCAGCTCGTCGCCAAACCGGCGGCCAGCGCGCCGAAAACGGCCGTCGGCAGGCTGTGGAACCGGATCCGGGCGATCACCATCGGCCGGCCGCTGGCGTCCGAGGAGGAGATCGGCGAGCGGCTCTCGAAGAAGAAGGCCCTCGCCATCTTCAGCTCCGACGCGATCAGCTCATCCGCCTACGCGACCGAGGAGATCCTTCGCGTCCTCGTCCTCGCGGGCTCAGGGATCGCCCTCGTCTTCTCGTTGCGGATCGCGATCGCGATCTCGGTCCTGCTCGCGGTCGTGGCCCTGTCATACCGCCAGGTCTGCCGGGCGTACCCGTCGGGCGGCGGAGCGTACTCGGTGTCGAAGGAGAACCTCGGGGCGCTGGCCAGCCTGGTCGCGGCCGCGGCGCTGCTCATCGATTACGTGATGACCGTCGCCGTCTCGTCGACGTCGGCTGTCGAGCAGATCTACTCCGTCGTCCCGTCGCTGTTCCCGTTCCGGGTCGAGGTCGCGGTAATCGCGATCGCCCTGATCACGACGGCCAACCTCCGCGGCCTGCGCGAGTCCGGCAACATCTTTGCCATCCCGACCTATCTCTTCCTCGGCCTCGCGCTCACGATGGTCGGGCTTGGCGTCATCCGGGTGATCACAGGCCAGGCCGTCGACGTCCAGCAGGCCAACGCGGTCCAGTCGGGCTCCGAGGGTCTCGGGATCTTCCTGCTCCTGAAGGCCTTCGCCAGTGGCTCGGTGGCGCTGACGGGGACCGAGGCGATCGCCAACGGCGTGCCCGCCTTCAAGCCACCGGAGTCGAAGAACGCCGGCGACACGATGATCGCGATGGCGATCCTGCTGGCGGTCCTGTTCATCGGGATCACCTTCGTCTCGGACGCGTACGGGATCGAGCCGACTCTCAAGGGTGGCGAGACCGTCGTTGCGCTCGTCGCCGGGACCGTCTTCGGCCACGCCTCGCCACTGTTCTACCTCTTCCAGGCAGCGACGGCCCTGATCCTGTTCCTCGCTGCGAACACGAGCTTCAACGCCTTTCCGCGGCTCGCCGCGCTCCTCGCGATCGACGGCTACATGCCCCGCCAGTTCGCCTTCCGCGGTGACCGCCTCGCCTTCTCCTACGGGATCATCCTGCTGGCGGGCGTCGCGGCGTTCCTCGTGTGGCGCTTCGAGGGCGATACCCACGGCCTGATCCCGCTCTACTCGGTCGGCGTGTTCGCCTGCTTCACCCTGTCGCAAATCGGAATGGTGCGCCACTGGAACCGGCACCGTGAGAAAGGCTGGTGGTACCGGGCGGGGATCAACGGGCTCGGCGCCGTCCTGACCGCTCTCGTCCTCGTCATCGTCACGTCGGTCAAGTTCGTCGACGGGGCCTACCTCGTCGTGATCCTCATCCCACTCCTGGTCGCGATGATGCTGTTCATCCATCGCCAGTACACGAGCTCACGACGCGAACTTGCGATCCGCCCTGGCTACGTGGCGCAACCATCCCAGCGCCAGGAGCGGGTCATCATCCCGATCCCCGGGATCAACCGCGCCGTCATCCAGGCGGTCAACGTCGGTCGCTCGATCGCGGACGACGTCGTCGCGGTCTTCATCACCGACGAGCCCGAGGACGCCGCGTCAGTCCGGGCTCGCTGGGAGAAGATGGTCCCCGGCGTTCCCCTCGTGGTCGTCGAGTCGCCGTATCGAGCGCTCGTCGGCCCACTCGCTGCTTACCTCGACGTACTCGACGCGGCCTGGCCCGCGGACAAGCCGGCACCGATCACCTTTGTCGTTGTCCCGGAGTACGTCGCCCGTCACTGGTGGGAGCGGATTCTGTACAACCAGTCCGTCAAGCGGCTCCGAAGCGCCCTTCTCGGCCGACCGCACACGGTCGTGGTCAACGTCCCGTACCGCCGCGAGGATCCCGAGGTCCTCCCGAGACCGGATCCTCGATCGGACGCGCCGGGGGGCTGAGCACGTCCGGTGGTATCGTTCCCGCCGTGCCCGAAGCCCAGGTTCCCTCGTTCAAACGCGTCGTCATCGCCCTGAACGGCGGCTCGAGCGACGCCCAGATCGTGGCCCTGGCGAGCAGGTTCGCCAAGATAGGCACGACCGAGCTGATCGCCGTCCACATCGTCGAGATCGACTGGACATTGCCGCTCGATGCCGACATCGCGGGCAATTCCGAGGAGGCCCAGCGCGTCCTCGACATGGCGGAGTCGGTCGCCGAGGACAGCAAGGCGCGCCTGACGCCGGTCCTCCTGCAGGCCCGCGACATCGGCGCCGCTCTCGTGGACGAGGCGAGCGAACGTGATGCGGACCTGCTCGTTGTCGGGTTGCCATACCGTAAGCGGTTCGGCGGCGATTTCGCGATCGGGCGGACCATCCCCTATGTTCTGAAGAACGCACCGTGCGCAGTGTGGGTCGTGCGTGAGCCGATCCCCGAGGAGAAAACGTGAAGACAGTGATCGTCGGCTGTGGCCGGGTCGGAGCGGTGCTTGCGAGCTCGTTCGACCAGGCCGGCCACGAGGTGATCATTCTCGACCTGACGAGCCGCGCGTTCGACCGCCTGCCGTCGACGTTCAAGGGAACGGCGCTGCGGGGTGACGGCACCGACGAGGACATCCTCCGGCGGGCCGGGGCGGAGGATGCCGACGTCTTCATCGCCATGACCGAAGGCGACAACCGAAACGTCATGGCCGCCCAGCTGGCCCAGGAGGCGCTCGGCGCAAAACGGGTCATCGCCAAGATCAACGACCCGCTGCGGGCCGATGCCTACGCCGATCTCGGGATCGCCGCCCTCTGCCGGACGAACCTGATGGCGGACGCCGTCCATGCCTACCTGGACATGCCGGTATCCGGTCGCAAGGGCATTCTCGAACCGACCGGCAGCCATCCCGGCGGCGAGCACCACGAGATCGTCGCGACCTCCACGAACACCGTGAGCGCCGGGTCCAACGTCGCGCGTGAAGCATCCGGGACCGTGCCGAGCGGTTCGCAGGCCGTTCCGGCCAGGGAGGTCTGATCGTGTTCGTACTGGTCGTCGGCGGCGGCAAGGTCGGCTATTACCTGACCAAGGAGCTCATCGAGTCAGGCCATGAGGTCGTCCTTATGGAGAAGGAGCTGGAGCGGGCCCGTCAGATCGCCGACGAGATCGGTTCCGTCGTCATCGCCCACGATGGCTGCGAGGGCAAGTACCTCGGGGAGGCCGGCTGCAACCGAGCCGATATCGTCGCCGCCGTGACGGGCGATGACGAGGACAACCTCGTCATCTGCCAGATGGCCAAGCATCATTTCGACGTCCCGCGGACCATCGCCCGGGTCAACAACCCGAAGAATGAGGAGCTGTTCAAGCACCTCGGCGTGGACGAGCTGATCAGCCCGACACGGATGATCCTCGGCTCGATCGAGCAGGACATCCCGGTCCACGAGCTGCTCCACCTGGCGGCCCTCGGCGAGGGCGAACTCGAGCTCATCGAGGCCCACCTCCAGACCGGCTCCCCGGCGATCGGCAAGGCGACCCAGGACCTCGACATCCCCGAAGGCTGCTCGCTGTTCGCGGTGATCCGCGATGGTATCGCCACGCCGCTCCGGCCGGAGACGATCCTCCGCGAGGGCGACAAGGTCATCGCCATCGGCCGGCAGGAGTGCCAGGAGCTGCTGCACGACCAGCTGATCGGCGAGGCGATCCCAGCGAGCTGATTGGTCGGGCTGGGCGGATCTTCTGGGGGCCGGGTCCTCGTGGTCGCATGCGCTGCGACATTGCCACCCGGCAACGGATGCTAGCCAACATTGCCTAAACTACTCTTGACAACACCATTGTCAGGGTTCTAGCATCCGACCATGTCCGGAACATTCCAGTCTCACAGCCTTCTTGCGGTCGCATCCAAACTCGCGGTCGTCGAGTCCGTACGAAAGGCGGGCTGAAACCATGGGCTTCGGCCGGCCAGACAAGGATCCGCGGCGGCCTGTCTATGTCATCAGCGTCGCCGCGGGAATCGTTTCCGTCCATCCGCGAACGTTGCGGATCTACGAGGACGAGGGCCTGCTCTGCCCGGCCCGAACTCCGACCAACATCCGACTCTACAGCGACGAGGACATCCGACGGATTCAGTGGATCCGTCATCTGACTCGCGACCGGGGGGTAAACCTCGCCGGCATCAAGATCCTGTTCGAGCTCGAGGAGCGGCTCGGCAAGCGGATTCTCGAGGCGCTCTACGACGAAGGCATGCGGCGCCAGGCGGCCGATTCGAAGGAGTCGGAACGCGAACCAGGCACCGCGGCGAGCAACACGTAATGGAATCGACTACTTCACGGCGGACGATCCGCCAGCCATCATTGACCAGCACATCGACAGGAGACATCTGATGCCGAAGCGTCCGAACGTCACGGACGACGTTATCGCCAAGGACGTTACCCCGACCACAACAGCCGGCCCGCGCGAGCTGCCGCTCGTCGCCCTGCGCGAGACGGTCATCTTTCCGGAGATGATCGTGCCGCTCCAGGTCGGCCGCGAGAAGAGCGTCAACGCCCTCAACGCAGCCGTCGCCGACGGCGGTCCGATCGCGCTCATCACCCAGCGCCACGCGGAGCAGGAAGACATCGCCGATCCGTCCGAGCTCTACGAGGTCGGCACGCTGGCGAAGATCGCCCAGGTCGTCCAGCTCCAGGACGGGACCGTCCGGGCCATCGTCCAGGGCCAGTCGCGCCTCCGCCTTCATCGATTCTCGGGCACGGAGCCGTACCTCCGCGGCGTCGTCGAGGAGCTCGCCGACGAGTCGCCCAGCGGTCTCGAGGTCCAGGCCCTGATGCGGACCGTCCAGGCCCAGATCGAGCAGTACGTCGCGAACGGCGCGCCCGTACCGCCTGAGGCAGCCGTCGCCGCCCGCAACATCACCGAGCCGGGCCTGCTGGCCGACATGGTCGCCTACAGCCCCGACATGACCACGGAGCAGCGCCAGGAGCTGCTCGAGACGATCGACGTCATCGAGCGCCTCAAGCTCGTGTCGAACTTCCTGGCCCGTCAGATCGAGATCCTCGAGCTCAAGGGCCGGATCCAGTCCGAGGTCAAGTCCGAGATGGACAAGACCCAGCGCGAGTACATCCTCCGCGAGCAGCTCAAGGCGATCCAGCGCGAGCTGGGTGAGGACGACCCGCAGCAGGCCGAGATCAACGAGCTTCGGGAGAAGGTCGAAGCGGCCGGGATGCCCGAGGAGATCAAGACCCGGGCCATCAAGGAAGTCGATCGGATGAGCCGGATCCCGTCGGCCTCGCCGGAGGTCGGTGTCATCCGGACCTACGTCGACTGGCTGATCGGGCTGCCCTGGAACGTCGCGACCGACGACCTGCTCGACATCAAGGAGGCCGCCAAGATCCTGGACGAGGACCACTACGGCCTCGACAAGATCAAGGAGCGGATCCTCGAGTACCTCGCGGTCCGAACCCTGGCCGACCAGATCCGCAGTCCGATCCTCGCCTTCGTCGGCCCGCCCGGCGTCGGCAAGACGTCGCTTGGCAAGAGCATCGCCCGGGCGATGGGTCGAAAGTTCGTCCGGATGAGCCTCGGCGGCATCCATGACGAGGCGGAGATCCGCGGCCACCGCCGGACCTACATCGGCGCGCTGCCCGGTCGGATCATCCAGAACATCAAGACGGCCGGCTCGAACAACCCGGTCTTCATGCTCGACGAGGTCGACAAGATCGGGATGGACTTCCGGGGTGACCCCTCGTCGGCCCTCCTCGAGGTCCTCGACCCGGAGCAGAACTTCAGCTTCCAGGACAACTACCTAGAGGTGCCGTTCGACCTGTCGAAGGTTCTCTTCGTGGCGACCGCCAACCTCCTGGATCCGATCCCGGCCGCCCTTCGCGACCGGATGGAGATCGTCCACCTGCCGGGCTACACCGAGACCGAGAAGATCGAGATCGGGAAGCGGTTCCTGATCCCCAAGCAGCGCGAGAACCACGGCCTCAAGCCGAAGAACGTCGAGATCACCGACGAGGCGATGGTCAAGCTCGTCCAGGCCTACACGAAGGAAGCCGGCGTCCGGAACCTCGAGCGCG
>DATHGS010000535.1:0-4303 GCA_035490155.1 Candidatus Methylomirabilota bacterium
CACGGCAGATCAGGCCGAGGCCGGGCGTGTCGTCGACGCCGTTGCTACATGTCGTGGTCGGGCCGGCCGTCGCTGCCGTTGCACCGGTCGCGAGCGCCAGAGAGCCGACGAGCAGGAGCCCGGCGGCGAGAAGGATGGCGAAGGAGTGTTTCATGGAATCACCCAAGCTAGTAGGTACAGGCTGTGGTCGGCGGACCGGCCAATGGAGGCCGATCCGTCATTGAGCGCCCCGAGTCCAGCTCGAGACTGTTGCTGGCGATTGCAGGTCAAACGGCAACTGCGGCTTGCGCGGCGAGCGCCGCTGGCAGGAGCAGAAGGATCGCCATCGCCGCCAACACGACGACCAGGAGGTCGCGCAGCAGGGCAACGGCGCGGCCGCGCCAGATAACGCGAGGACGGCCCGCCTCATGCCTCGTCGAAACGATGGGTCCTTTGGCGATTACCCCATGATCGATCTGAGCGATGGTCATGGCTTCCTCGCTGCGCCTTCAGGCATCCGGGGGAAGCGGGGGAGAAGACCACCGCCGGGCGAAGCTCCGGCCACTGCTGTTTGACGCAGTGGACCATGCGAAGGTCGATGTTGTCAACTGTAGTTTTCTATATCAACTGTAGTGGCGACAAATCAACCCCCGTTCTTTCGGGCGCGCGGAGACGCATCCGAGACGCGCTGGTGATTAGATCCAAGCGACTTTCGGCCGACCGACCAACGCCCGGCCGCGTCTTCCGAGCGCGCGAACGAGAGGTAACACTCCGTGGTGAAGACGAACGCGCCCAGCGACGTAACGATCGCTGGACAGACCATCAAGACGAACGCCCTCCCGGACCCGTTCGACGAACTGGACCTCTTGTACCGCCCGCGCCTCCAGCGGCTGCCGGACGCACTCGACCAGCGCGCGGGCCAGGCGGTCCTGGATCAGGCCGGTAATTCGTGCACGGGCCATGCCGTCGCGGCGCTCATCAACACGGTCCTCGCGGAGCCGCCGCCAGAAAAGGTCCCGGTGCACGGCGCGCCCCGCAAGCAGAAGACGTACGTGAGCCCATACATGCTCTACGCGATGGCCCGCAGGTACGACGAGTTCCCTGGTCAGGCCGACGTCGGATCGTCACTGCGGGGTGCGTTCAAGGGCTGGTATCACCACGGCGTCTGCAGCGAGAAAACGTGGCCGGCGACCATCGAGGACCGCGACCTCGACGATCCGAAGTTCGTCGCGGAATGCCTCAAGACGCCGCTCGGCGCGTACTACCGCGTGAGCGCGAGGCGGATCGACGACATGCAGTCGGCGATCACCGAGCTCGGGGCGATCGCGGCATCGGCAGCGATCCACGAGGGCTGGCGCACCCCGAAGTCGAAGCGGATCCGCGGCCGAACGAATTGGGTCATCGAAGGACCGGCCGCCGAGATGGGCGGCCACGCGTTCCTGATCTCCGGCTACAACGACGTCGGCTTCCTGATCCAGAACTCATGGGGCACGAAGTGGGGCCACAACGGCTACGCCACCCTGCCGTACGACGACTGGCTCGACAACGGCTATGACACGTGGGTTGGTCGCCCAGGGGTTCCGCAATACGATAGTGGTCAGGGCCGCCGCTTCATGGTCGCGGGCGGGAGGAGCCTGGTCGCCGCCTCAGGCCCGGACCTCGTCCGCCTCAAGTCGTATGTGATCGACGTCACCGCCGGTGGGTTGCTCTCCACGCAGGGCAAGGTCACGAGCACTCCGGCCCAGATCGACGCCATGGCCGCGGCGATGGAGGCCCAGCACGACGCCTGGGCCGCCCAACCGACGAAGGCTCCTCGGCGGGTCGTCCTCTACGCCCACGGCGGGCTGGTCGGCGAGGCCGGCGGGATCGCGATTGCCGATCGAATGATCGACTGGTGGAAGGCGAACCGGATCTACCCGATCCACATCGTCTGGGAGAGCGACCCGATCACGACGATCTTCGGGTCCCTCGACCACATCCGCGAGACGCTGCCGTTCGGCGGATTGCTCGACGGCTTCTGGGAGGCGCTCGATACCGCGCTCGAGGGCGCCGGACGGAACATCAGACCGCTCTGGGAGAGGATGAAGACCAACGCCAAGATGGCGTCCGATCCACTCCTCAACAACACGCCCAGGGAGTTGCAGCCGGGGGTCACCCTGTTCATCGAGAAGCTGGCCGACTACTGGCTTCGACACCCCGACCTGGAGGTCCACCTCGTCGGCCACAGCGCCGGCTCGGTCGTCCTTGCAGCCGCCGTCAAGCGTCTCTTCGCCTTCAACGTGCCGGTCGATTCCCTCCAGCTCATGGGTGGCGCGATTCGGGCCGATGATTTCGTACGAGACGTCGTCCCGCGTCTGGCGACGGCGCCGGGCGGGGACCGGATGGTTCGCCGATTCGCGGCTTACGACCTGAAGAACAGCTTCGAACTGGATGACGTTTGCCCAGGCCCTCCGAGCCCAGCCGTCTACCACAAGTCGTTGCTCTACTTCGTCGCCCGATCACTCGAGCAGCTGCCGCTCAACTTCGAGGTGCCGATGGTCGGCCTCGAGAACTCGCTCACCGTCCCCTACACGATGCCCGATGGGCTGCCGCACCCGCTCATCGCCGCCATGGGCGGAGCCATGAATGTCGTGCTTGCCCCGAACACGGCGACCGCTGCCGACTCGCGATCGAATGCGCGTGGCCACGGCGAGTTCGACGACGACCCGGACACGATGACGTCGGTGCTGCTGCGGATCAAACGGAGCAACGACCTGAGCTCGGTGACGCCCTACCCGAAAGGCGGCATACCCAGTCACGTCCCCTGATTTCTACGCTCCCCGAAGATTCCCACGCTCCTTAGAAGCGCCAGCGGGTCGCGCCGCCCGGCTCGGTCGTCAGCACGCCGAAGGCCGTGACCGCCGTGAGGACGTACAGGTCCCACGGCGGAGGGCCCGCGCTCGGCGCGCTGTACTCCGCGGTGAGGGCGCCGTCCTTGACGCTCGCGGGCCAGCCCTGGGCGGCGTAGCGCTCGGCGAGGCGCAGGAGCGTCTGGTCGTCCGTGACCTTGGCCGCTGTTCCCTCGACGACAAGGTCGATCCCGGTCAGCGACGCAGAGATGACGCAGTTCGGGTTCGCGGCCAGGTTCCGGCTCTTGCGTGTCCCGGCGCCGCTCGTGAAATAGAACCTGCCGTCGACCCACAGGGCACCGATCGCCGCGACGTGCGGCCGACCGTCAGGTCGCGTCGTCGCCAGGAAGTGTGTCTGGGACCGTGGTTCGGCCGACTCGAGCGCCTCGAGCGCCCGTGACCATGGGATCGGGTCGAGGCCGTAGAGGTCGGCGAGATTCGTCTGGTCCATGTCGGTGCTCCTTTGTCGGTGGCTCCTTGGCGTGCTTCCGTCGTCATGGGCTTAGACCGGCTGGCGGCGCAAGACTCATCGGGTGCCTCTCAGGGCCGAAGCCCGACGCTGGCGAGCTCCGCCCGGGCGAGCCGGTCGTGGCGGCCGGTCGCCCAATCACCGAGCGGATCTGGCGTGTACTCGAGCAGCGCCGAGTAGTCGAGCCGGGTGACGGCCCGCATCGCCAGGACGCGTTCGATCTGGGCATCGGAGACGTCGGGCGACTTGCGGATGGCCCGGTGGGCGGTCCGGACGCGTCGCAGCCGCTCCCAACGCCACGGGATGTAGCGGGTCAGCCAGGGCGTCAACGTCACCAGCGCGAGCAACAGGGCGAGCACGAGCGCGACCACGAAGATGAACTGTTCCAGCTCCGTGCCGAAGTCGGACAGCGGCCGACCCGCGGCACCGAGCGCGTCACGAGCTATGTCCCGGACCTGCGACCCAACGAGTGGCAAGCCAGCCAGCGACTCGCCGAGATCGACGCCGCTCGCAGCCATCGCCTGGCCGCCCGAGCGGATGGTCCGGCCCGCCTGCGCGAAGCTGGACAGGAACTGGAACAGCTGCCAGACGATGTTCCCCCAGAACACCACCCAGGCGAGCGTCGCGAGGTCGGCGGTCTGCTCCTTCAATCGGGCGATCCGCAACTCGCTCCAGATCTTGATCATCGTGGCCTCCCGCCGCTCACCTCGTCCGCCGTCCGGCTGTCGACGCCGTCCGCGCTGCTGTAATGATCCTCGCCAATACGGCGGGCTGGACGCAAGGAGGCAACGGGTTGGGTTTCATGCCAAAAGCCGCCCTGACCGGCCTTGGGCGCCCAATCAGGGGCTCGACCGGCCCGATTCGACCCCTGGCGGCTTCGTCCGGCCGGTATCCACGCTCGCGTCCGGCTGGCGGAGGTGCCCGACGCTCGAATCTGGTGCGATGACGCGCCCAAGGTCGCTGTGCG
>DATHGS010000536.1:0-4338 GCA_035490155.1 Candidatus Methylomirabilota bacterium
CCACGCGACCGAGATTCTCGTGACCGATGACGAGGAAGTCGTCGCCCGCCGGCGCCGTGCCGAACAGGGCGTCGACGATCTCCCTGTCGGTCCCGCACGCCCCGACGCGGATGACGTCGACGAGCACCCCGCGGCCGTCGGGCACGTCGCCCACGAGCGGTCGGCGGACCTCCCGGAGATTGAGTGAATCGGCCTTGCCCGGGATGACTGCGACGGCCCGCATCGTGCCGCTCGAGTTGGTCGTCACGTGTTCGACTCGGATCGCGGCCGGACAAGAGCCCGCGCCGGAACCCCATCGCTGCCGACCAGCCGCAGCGGCAGGCAGAGGAGATCGACGGGTCCCGGGTCGACGGCCCGGAGATCGAGGCCTTCGATGATCACGACGCCGGCGGACAGGAGCGCCAGGTGGGTCGGTGCCGGGTTGCCGAACGGCGCGATGGACAGGTAGTCCGCCCCGACGAGCCGGATGCCGCGCTCCGCGAGAAGCCGCGCGGCGTCACCGTCAAGGCCGATGAATGCCTCCGAGAAGCCGGGCTGGTTCCACAGCTCGGAGTTCGGGGTCTTGAAAAGGAGCCGCGTCTCGCCGGCGGGAATGTCAAGGTCGGCGAGATTCGTAGGCCCGATGTTCGCCCGGAGCCCGGTCGCGTCGACCACCCATGCCGGACCGATGCACACGTCGAGCGGGATCGATTCGGTCGCGGCCGCCCCCTCGATGAAGTGCGACGGCGCGTCGAGGTGGGTGCCTGTGTGGGCGCCCATGTCGAGCCGGCTGACGTTGCAGATCCCGCCGTCGGCCATCGAGATCGCCAGCGAGATGTTGTAGGTCGGGTCGCCGGGAAAGGTTGGGACACCGGGTCGGAGCGGGACGCTGACGTCGGTCCAGCCTGCGGCGTTGAACGGGCTCGTGATGGTCATCGGTTGTCTACTCCTCCATGGAGTATTTCACCCCTTCCGGTCACTTGACGCCCGTGCCTACGATGCATCCGGCCGCAGCCCAGCGGCAGGGGGCGAACGGAGGTTGCCATGGCATCGTCCACGCAGACCCTCGAGAAAAACGCCATCGGGCTCACCGAGGTCCTCTTCCAGTCGATCACGCACATGGCGCCGGCGGTCGCGACCGCCCTCTCCCTGGGTGCCGCGACGTTGTTCGCAGGCGGCAACACGCCGCTGGCCGTCGTCCTGGCGCTCGTTGCGGCGATGTTCACCGCATATTCGATCGGCGAGCTCGCGAGATACCTGCCGTCGGCCGGCGGCATGTACACCTACGTCGCGCGCGGCCTCGGCGGGTTCTTCGGCTGGCTGATGGCGTGGGCATTCCTGCTCGCAGAGCCAGTGGTGCCAGCCGCGCTGTTCGCGTCCTTCGGATTGTTCGGCGCCTCGTTGATCACGCTGGTGACCGGCTTCTCCAACGACTACCTGTGGCTGCCGCTTGCCATCCTCTGCGGTCTCATCGTCTGGTGGCTCGTCTACCGCGGCGTCTCGATCTCGACCCGGGTGGGTGTCGCCCTGGGCCTGATCGAGATCGGCATCTTCCTGCTCGTGTCCCTGCTGCTGATCATCAACGCTGGATCGAGGAACACGCTGTCCGTGTTCGTGCCAGGGACGGATGGCCTCAAGCCGGCTCTGCAGGGGATGGTCTTCTGCCTCCTCGCATTCGTGGGCTTCGAGGCAGCGGCCCCATTGGCGGAGGAGACCCGCGACCCGAAGCGGACGATCCGCCGGGCGGTTCTCCTGTCAGCACTCCTGATCGGCCTTTTCTACATCTTCAACATGTACGCCGCGACCGTGTACTTCGGGCCCGACAGGATGCTCAAGGAGTTCCTCGGGTTCAATAACGGCGATCCATGGAGCGGGATGGCGAACGAGGTCCTGCCGACGCTCGGCGGGCTGCTCGTGATCTTCGCGATCCTCAACAGCTCACTCGCCAATGCGAGCGCCGGCGCGAATGCTTCGACCCGCGTGATCTTCGCCCTGGGCCGCGTGAGCCTGCTACCACGCTGGTTCGCCGCGGTTCACGAGACGCATCGGACGCCAATGAACGCGGTCCATTTCCAGGGCGTCCTCGGAATCGGCCTCGCGGTGGTGCTCGGGCTTCTCTTCCAGAGCCAGGGCCAGACGCTGGGCGGTCCTTTGACGACCTATGTCTGGATCGGCTACGCGCTGGGACTGCTGTTCGCCGCGATGTATGTCGCGGTCAACCTCGCCGTCATCGGCTTCTATTTCCGGGAGCGTCGGTCGGAGTTCTCGCCGATCAAGCACCTCGTGGTCCCGATCCTCGGGATCGTGCTGTTGATCCCGGCGTTCCTCGGCGTGCTCGGGGGCCTGACGATCCCGTTCTTCGACATCTCGCTCGATCCCCTCAAGACGCCGTATGACGTCGTCCCGCTCATCGTCCTTGTCTGGATGATCCTCGGTGTCGTCGCGTACTTCGTGCTCAGGAGCCGGACGCCAGCGGCCCTGACCAGGATCGGCGACGTCATGACGGAGGGCTGAACAGGGCCGGATTGCGAAAGGCGCGCCGCGTGGCGTGCCTTTCCGCGTTCAGTCGAAGATCGACAGTGGGCAGTGGGCGGTGACGACGAAGTTCGGCATGTCGACGATCTCGCTGATCCGCAGGTCGATACCGACGCTGACGAGCATGTAGGCGTCGATCGGCGCGATCCCGTGCTCGCGCCCGAGCCAGTCGATCATCCGGCGGACCGCGTCGCGAGCGGCCGAGAGCAGGTCCGGGCCGATCCCGTCGGTCGCGTAGCGTCGCCCGACGGGCACCTCGGCGGCGGCCCCGGCCGCGGTGATGAACTCCGGCGCGCCGATGGCGAGGTCCTTGCGGACCGTCAGACGGACGAGCGCGCGCATCGGCGTCTCGATCGCCGTCCCGCAGACCTCGCCATCGCCCTGGGCCGCGTGCCCGTCGCCAATGCTGAAGCGCGCCCCTTCATGGAAGATCGGCAGGTAGAGCGTCGCTCCGGCGGTCAGGTGGCGGGTGTCCATGTTGCCGCCGTGGAGGTCGGGCGGGATCGTGGATCGCGGCCCGGTCTCAGGGGCAACGCCCAGCTCCCCGCAGAACGGCACCACGGGAACGCGGACACCAGGCAGGAACTCCGCCCGCTCACCGACCCGCGGCACCGCCGTGACGTGGTAGGCGGGATCCGGGAAGTCGTCCGCGAGCAGGCCGAAGCCGGGGATCGAGGCGGTCCAGCCCCAGTCGGCCGGCTCGAACTCGAGCAGGTCGATCTGGAGGACATCGCCGGGTCGGGCGCCCTCCACGGCGATCGGCCCGTTGACCTGGTCGACGCGGTTGAAATCGAGAGCGGCGAGGTCGGCGACCGTCGAAGTGGCGGTCAGCTGCCCACCGCTGGCGTCGAGCAGGTCGAATTCGACTTCGGCGCCGCGCCGGATGGTCTCGATCGGCGGGATCGCCGGGTCCCACGCGAGATGGAATCGGTCGCGGGAGATGTGCAACGCGGGGCTCGTGGCCATCGTGCCCTCCTTCAGGAGAACGGCATTGTACGAAGCTTGCGACGAGGTCAGCGGATCGTGAACGTGCCCTCGCCGATCGTCTCCCCGCCAAGGCTGACGACGAGCCGGTAGGTGCCGGGAGCAGCCCCCACGAGCGGATCGCTCTCGGCATAGCAGGCAATCGGGCTCGACGGATCGGTCAACGGCGCCGAATTGACCTTCGTGCCATTCGCGTAGACATCGACCGTCGCGGACGCGCCCGCCGGGATCGCTTTGGTTAAGTAGCCACCGACGTAGAGGGTATCGGCCGTCGAGAACGTCGAGCCAACATTGGACGGCTTGCAGGGATCGAGCGGATTGCGCGTCGTGCCGACGAAGATCTTGCCGCGATCCTCGGCCGGGACAAATCCGGGCGAAAGGCGGCTGAGGAACGGCCCGATGTTCGGACCACCGAGGACCAGGGCAAACGCGCCGACAACGAGGATGGCCGCGACCAGGATGCTGCTGGCGTTGCGCCTCGTGTCCGGACCCGATTCGACGGCCGGCCGACCGGTCAGGTCGCCATAGGTGATCGATGTGGCGATCGCGGTGAGCGGTCCGCTGAGGAGGCTCGAAGCGATCATCACGAGAAGAACGACGGGCGATCGTGGAACGAGGGACAACCCGAACTCTCCCACGGACAGTGGCAGGAACAGCGCAGCGAACACCGCGAACACGCCGAAGACACGCCACGCGTTTCCCTTCGTGACGGCCCGGCTCCGGCTCAGGGCCTTCAGCGGACCGAAACCGTCGAGGACGTTCGCGGCGAGCAAGAGCGACCACCGAACGGCGACCACGACCAGAAGCACGATCGCTGCGATCGAAACCAGCCCGGCGATG
>DATHGS010000537.1:0-3126 GCA_035490155.1 Candidatus Methylomirabilota bacterium
TGCCGACGCTCACCGAAGGTGCCATCTTCGACGCCCTCCGCGAAGTCCAGGAACCGGAGCTGGGGCGCGACATCGTCACGCTCAACATGGTCAAGGAGATATCGATCGACGGCGCCGATGTCGCCTTCACGATCGAGCTCACGACACCGGCCTGCCCGCTCAAGGACGAGATCGAGCGGAACGTCCGATCGGCGCTCGGCGCGATCGGCGCGGCCGGCGTCCAGATCACGTGGGGCTCGATGGTCCGCCGGGCCGCCCCGCAGCAGGCCCAGCAGCTCCTGCCGGGTGTCAAGAACGTGATCGCCGTCGCCTCCGGCAAGGGCGGCGTCGGCAAGAGCACCGTCAGCGTCAACCTCGCCGTCGCGCTCGCCCAGGCCGGCGCGGCCGTCGGATTGCTCGACGCGGACATCACCGGTCCGAACATCCCGATGATGCTCGGCGTCGAGGGTCAGCCGACCGCCAGCGACTCGAACAAGATCGTGCCCCTCGAGCGGCACGGCGTGAAGTGCATCTCGATCCAGTTCTTCGTCCCCGAGGGCCAGCCGATCGTATGGCGCGGCCCGCTCATCGGCGGTGCGATCCAGCAGTTCCTGCGCGATGTCGACTGGGGCGAGCTCGACTATCTCGTCATCGACCTGCCGCCAGGGACCTCAGATGCACAGCTGACGCTCGCCCAGGCGGTCCCGCTCGGCGGCGCGGTCCTCGTGACGACGCCCCAGGAGGTCGCCTTGTCCGACGTGACGAAGGCCCTGGCGATGTTCAAGCGGCTGTCGGTCCCGATCCTCGGTATCGTCGAGAACATGACCGCATTCGCCTGCCCGCATTGCGGCGAACTGACCGAGATCTTCGGGCGGGGCGGCGGCGAGCGGTTCGCCGCGCAGCACGGTATCGACTACCTCGGAAGCGTGCCCCTCGACATCACGGTCCGCCAGGGCGGTGACGTCGGTGTCCCGGCCGTCGCCCAGCGGGAGCCGGGCCCTGCGGCGAGGGCATTGACAGCGATGGCCGGCGCCGTCGCGGCCCGCGTGAGCATCCGCGCGGCGACCGCGGATCAGCAGCCGGTTCTCTCGATCAGCTGACGCTCCAGCGCACAGCGGCAACGCTGATCGCCCGAAATGTCACTTTTGGGTGAAATCGCTGGTTCGAAACCGGGTGGACCCGCGTTAGACTCCGAGCGGGGAGAACGATGAGGGTCGGGGAGACGGGAGGACAGCGACCGAGTGCGTTGCCGCACGTGTGGCGCCGTGTCCCGGGCGAGGGCGAGGTTCTGCGACCAATGCGGGAGTCGGCTGGAGGGCGCCCGTCGCTCCGTCCCTGATCCGCCGCCAAAGGCCAGCGGGATCGAGATCGGCGATCGTCGGATCGTCACCGCCCTGTTCGCCGACCTCGTCGACTATGTCCGTCTCGTCGCCGAGCACGATCTCGAGGACGTCCGGACGCGGGTCGATTCCGCGCTTTCGGCGATGGGCGAGGCGATCGAGGCCTTCGACGGAACCCGCGAGAAGTTCATCGGCGATGCCGTCTTCGCCGTCTTCGGGTGGCCCATCGGACACGACGACGACGCGTTGCGAGCGGCGCATTGCGCCCTGGCGATCCGAGCCGCGCTCGCCAACGTCGACGAGCCGGCGGCGGCCGAACCGCTCCAGGTCCGGATCGGCCTTGCGACCGGCGAGGTCGTGGCCGCGCCACGGGGCGTCCCGGGCAGCCTCGACTGGTCCCTGACGGGCCATGCAGTCACGACGGCTGCCCGGATCCAGGCGCTGGCCCAGCCGGGCGAGATCCTTCTCGACGAGGCGACCGTGCGGGCCGCGCGGAAGGACCTCCAGGTCGAGGATCGCGGGCCCCAGGTCCTGCGCGGCCAGTCTCGGCCGATTCGGATCGCGCGGCTGCTCGGCGAAGCCGGCTTCCAGCCCTGGCGCCCGCCGGTCGGACGGCTCGTCGGTCGACATGCCGAGCGCGCCCGATTGCGCGAGATGCTCGTCGGGGGCAGGACCGGCGGCGCGCTCATCGTCGAGGGCGAGGCCGGCATCGGCAAGTCGCGGCTCATGGCCGATCTGGCGAACGACGCCCGCGCCGCCGGCTACGCCTGGACGTGGGTCGACAATGTCTCGTACGGGGCTCGCGAGCCGTACCGCTGGGCCCGCGCCTTCGCCCAGGCGATCGCCGAGGAGAACGGAACGGACTCGGGGTCGATGACTCGGCGCCTCCTGTTCACGGCAGATGCGCCGCCGCGCCTCGCCCGTCTGTGGGCCGGGGCCGTCGCTGCGATCGCCCGCGACGCGGCCTTCTCGGGCTGGGAGGAGGAAGCCCGCCTGGTCCCGGTCAAGCCCGCCCGCGTCGCCAAGGCGATGCGCGCGCTCGCGTTTCGCTACACCACCCGCCTGCTCGAAGTGTCCGGCCCGCGGATCATCGTCATCGACGACCTGCAATGGCTCGATCCCTCGAGCGCCGGGATGATCGACGAGCTCGTCGGGCTCACCGGCCGCCTCCCGTTGATCCTCCTGTTCGGCATGCGGCCGCACCCGGGTCCGGCCATGCCCTCGATTGCCAGCCTCGAGCGCATTCGGCTGGGGGGCCTCGATGAGGCTCACACGGCCGAGCTGGCGGCGTCCCTCGCTGGAACGTCCGTCGACCCGGCCGACGCGCGGCGCCTCCATATGCGAACGGCCGGCAACCCGCTGTTCATCACCGAGACGATGCGGGTGGTCCTCGACGACGGAGCGCCGGTCGACGGCCGGCTCAACCTCGAGGGCGGCGGCCACCGGGCGAGCGTTCCGGTGACGATCCGGGCGCTACTCGGGGCGCGCATCGACTCGCTCAGTGTCACCGCCCGCGAGGTCCTTCGGATCGCGTCCGTCGTCGGCATGAGCTTCCGCGAGGCGTTCGTCGAAGAGGTCGTCGGCGATGCCGTCGACCCGGCGATCTACGAGCGGCTGGCCGAGGTGTCGCTCATCGTTCCGCTCGACGGCGCCGGTCAATGGCGGTTCGGCCACCCGCTCATCCACGATGCAGCGTACGCCGGCCTGCTGGCCTCCCGGCGCCGCCGCGTCCATGCCCGGGTCGCAGACCGGCTCGAGGCGAGCGGCTCCCGCGGAGCGATCGGCGTCGTGGCCCGCCACCGCGCAG
>DATHGS010000538.1:0-3527 GCA_035490155.1 Candidatus Methylomirabilota bacterium
GTGGGTCACATCCACCAGGCCCTCCTCGATCGCGCGACGCATCCAGGTGCCGTGGTTGTACTTCTCGCCGAAGTAGCTGTCCCAGGCGTCGGTGTGGGAGTCGAAGTCGATGACGGCCACGGGCCCGCGCGAGCGAGTGGCCCGGAGGTGCGGCAGCGTGCAGGCGTGATCGCCCCCGATCAGGAGGGGGACGACACCCGCCTCGACGATCGGGGCGACCGTCCGCTCGATCGCCTCGTAGCTCCGCTCGATGTAGCCCGGGACGATCGCGACGTCGCCGAAGTCGACGCACGACAGGATGTCGAACGGCTGCACGTCGAGGTTGGCGTTGTACGGGCGGAGCATGACGCTCGCCGCGCGAACCGCATTCGGCCCGAAGCGCCCGCCGACGCGATACGTCACGCCGGTGTCGAACGGCACGCCGACGATGGCAAGATCGACGTCCTCCAGCGTGCGGACGTGGGGTAGCCGGGCGAACGTCGACGGCCCGGTGAACCGCGGGCTGAGGAGCGAATCCTCCGGGACGTAGCGCGGGGTCCCGGATCCGCTCACCCCTCCGGCGCCTCGAGCTCGCCGGGGTCCGCGAATGCCTGTCCGCCGCGCGACGAGCCGGCCGCCGCCATGGCCGCGCGGTAGACGCTCACCGCGTCATCGACACAGCAGACGATCAGATCGCCGGGAGCGGCCCGCCGAAGGGCCGTCCGGACCGCCGTGATCTCGTCGAGGATCTTTTCGCCTTTCACCACGCGAGCCCCGGCGACCCGCGCCGCGCGGACACCGTTGATGACGTTCGAGGCGCTCTCACCCGGTGCCCGGCCACGCAGGTTCTTGTCCTCGCGGACGATGATCTCGTCGAACGATCCAGCGGCGATTGCCCCGTACTCGCGCTGGTCGTCGTTGCGACGATCCCCCGGGATGCCGATCACCCCGATCGCCCGCCCGCGCCGGACGAACCGCGTCCCGTCCTCGCCGTCCTTGCCGAGGCGTGCCCGCTCCGAGACCGCCGCGACGCGACCGGCAACCGACACCGGCTCGGCCATCATTCGGTCGACGAAGTCGGCCAGCTGGCGCATCCCGTCGACGTTGTGGCAGTAGTCGATGACGACGCGGATCCCACCGACGTCGACGAGATTCAGCCGGCCCGGTGCCTGGAAGAACGACGTCGAGAATGTCCGCAGGCCCTGCCGGATGTCGTGGAGATGGGCGCCGGCCGCCCACGCCGCAGCCGCGGCCGCCAGGGCATTGGCGACGTTCATCCGGGCCTTGCCACCGAACGTCGCCGGGATGAGGTGCGTGTACAGGACCGGCATCGTGCGCGGGCCGTGCTTGAGGACGATGAGCTCGCCGGCCGCGCTCGGCTCGAGGCAGAAGGCGGCATTGCCGCGTGAGGTGTGGCCGTCGATCCGATCGAAGCCGTCCTCGCCCTTCTCGGTCGACATGCTGAACAGGACGACCCGCCCGGCGCAGTGGCGGCCCATCCGGTAGACGTGGCTGTCGTCGGCGTTGAGGACCGCCGTCCCGGACCGCGGCACCGCCTCGACCACGACCGCCTTGACGTTCGCCAGCTGGCCGATCGAGTCGATCCCACCGAGCCCAAGGTGATCGCCGGTCACGTTCGTCACGACGGCGACGTCGTTGCGGTCGTAGCCGAGGCCTTCGCGGAGGATGCCGCCGCGGGCGACCTCGAAGACGGCAGTATCGACCTTCGGGTTCTGGAGGACCATCTGGGCCGACTTCGGGCCCGACATGTCGCCCTTCTTCGTCAGCCGGCCGTCGACGACGATGCCGTCGGTCGAGGTCATCCCGACCCGCCGGCCCATCAGCTTCATGATGTGGGCGATCATCCGGACCGTCGTCGTCTTGCCGTTCGTACCCGTCACCGCGACGATCGGGATGCGGGCAGGGGTGCCGGGCGGGAAGAGGCTGTCGATGACCGGTCGGGCGACGTATTGCGGCTCGCCCTCGGTCGGGTGGGTGTGCATCCGGAAGCCGGGTGCGGCGTTGACCTCGACGATGGCGCCGCCAGTCTCGCGGACGGGCGTGGCGATGTCCGGGCAGATGAAGTCGATGCCGGCGACGTCGAGACCGACGACCTGAGCCGCCGTCTCGGCGATCTCGATGTTGTCCGGATGGGCCTCGATCGTCCGGTCGATCGACGTCCCGCCGGTCGACATGTTGCCGGTCAGGGCGAGCTTGATCCGAGTGTCCCTCGGCGGTCTGGCGTCCAACTCGAAGCCCTGGGCACGGACGAGCTCCTCGGCGGCCTCGTCGAGCTTGATCCGGGTCAGGACCTTCTCGTGGCCGATACCGCGGCGGGGATCCTGGTTGGCGATCTCGACGAGCTCGCGGACGGTGTGCTCGCCGTCGGCGACCACGCTGGCGGGGACGCGCTCGGCGATCGCCGCGACCTTGCCCCCGATGACGAGACAGCGGTAGTCGTTGCCCGCGACGTACGTCTCGACGACGAGATCGCCGGAGCGGCTCTCCCTGAGTGCTCCGTTGAACGCGGCCCGAACCGCCTCGTCGGAGCGTAGGTCGAGATGGACGCCGCGGCCGTGATTGCCGTCGAGCGGCTTGACGACGCACGGAAAGCCGAGCCGGTGCGCCGCCGCGACCGCTTCCTCCTCGGTCGTGACGACGGCGCTGCGCGGGACGGGCAGCCCGGCGGAGTCGAGGAGCCGGTTCGTCAGGCTCTTGTCCGACGCGATGTCGACGGCGATGCCCGACGTCTGCGAGGTCATAGTCGCGCGGATCCGCTGCTGGTGAACGCCGAGCCCGAGCTGGACGAGCGAGTGGCGGTCGAGCCGGATGTAGGGGATGTCGCGGCTGGCGGCCTCGTCGAGGATCGCCTGCGTCGACGGCCCGAAGGCCTGTCTCTCGGCAAGGCGGATGAGCGCCTCGAGCTCCGCCATGAAGTCGAGATCGACCGACGGGTCGCTCGGGGCGACGAGGTGATTCACGAGGCGGACCGCGAGCTTGCCGGCGTCGATCCCGACGCTCTCCTCGCGGAACTCGTAGATCACGTTGTAGCGGCCGTGCTCGCCGGTGCTGCGCGTCTTGCCGTGACGGACGTCCGTGCCGGCGAGGTTCTGGAGCTCGAGGGCGATGTGTTCGGCGATGTGGCCGGCCCACGTTCCATCGCGGAGCCTCGTGATGAATCCGCCGCGGCGGCCGAGGCTGCAGGCGTGGTCCTCGAGGCTCGGGAGGAGCTCGACGAGGGCGTCGGTGAAGCCAGGGATCTTGTTCGAGGGGTAGTCCTCGAGTACGCCGAGATCGACGACCATCCGGACGACCGGTTCGCGTGCCCAGTAGTTGGGGCCCCGGAGGATCCGCGTCTCGATGATCTGGAGCGTCGGCTCAGGACGTCCGCCATCGGCCGGGCCGTCCATCGCCCGCCGTTTCGGGCGCGCCGGCGTCGCCGTCGGGACCTCCGCGATCGTCGCCGTCTTCGCCCTGCGAGTGCGTGGTTTCGGTGCCGCTTGCGCCACGCAGCCCTCCTGCCGCCTGCTCGGCCGTTCGCCGGCCCC
>DATHGS010000539.1:0-9067 GCA_035490155.1 Candidatus Methylomirabilota bacterium
GAAGCCCGCGGGCCGTTGGTCGGCGCAAGAGGCGCCGGCTCAGGGTCACTCGGCATGACCCGCTCCGCAAGCGTCGTGAGGAACGACAGCGGCCGGAAGGACGGCAAGCCGAGCGGCTCGACATCGCCGTTCGAGCCGTTCGAGCGCGAGGCCGGTATGAGGTACCCGAGGAGCATGGCGATCTCGGCCCGGAGCTGCGAGCGATGGACGATGCGGTCGATGAACCCGTGCTCGAAGAGGAACTCCGAGCGCTGGAACCCGACCGGCAGCTCCTGGGCGATCGTGCCCGCCGAGACCCTCGCCCCGGCGAAGCCGATGAGCGCGTTCGGCTCGGTCAGGTTGACGTCGCCGAGAACGGCGAACGAGGCGAAGACGCCGCCCGTCGTCGGATCCGACAGGACGCTGATGTACGGCACGCCCGCGGTCCGCAGCCGCTCGAGGGCTCCGACGGTCTTGACGAGCTGCATCAGCGCGAGCGTGCCTTCCTGCATCCGGGCGCCGCCGGACGCCGACACGACGATGAGCGGCATCCGCTGGACCAGCGCATATTCGGCGGCTCGGGTGACCTTCTCGCCGACGACGGCGCCCATCGAACCACCCATGAACCCGAAGTCCATGACGCACAGGGCGACCGGCCGGCCGTCCAGCGTGGCGGTTCCCCATGCGGCGGCATCGCGCATGCCGGTCGCGAGCTGGGCCGCGGCGACACGATCCGGGTAGGTCTTCTGGTCGACGAAGCTGAGCGGATCGACCGATTGCAGCCCCGCGTCGCGCTCGACGAACGTGCCGTGGTCGACCAGGAGGCCGATCCGCGCATCGGCCGAGAGGCGGAAATGGTGGCCGCAGTTCGGGCAGACGCGCTGGACCTTGTCGAGCTGCTTGTTGAACAGCATCTCCTCGCACGACGGGCACTTCGTCCAGAGGTCGGGCGGGTAGGCGTCGCGGCGGGGCCGGAACGATGGCAGCTTGATCGGCATGTCAGTCCAGCCGCCCAGCGTGGACGGCGGCCAGCCGTGCCTCGCGGACCGCGCGCGCCGCACGGACCATCGCGCTCCCGCGGCGAGCGGGCCGCGCGCGCCACGCGACCCAGGCCGCGCCGGCGAGCGAAATCGCGGCGGACGTGAGCGCCCCGCCGATCAGGAGCGGCCGGCTGAGCTCGCGACGATCGAGCTCGCCATCGTCGAACAGGTAGGCGCCCTCGTCGCCATCATCGCCCTCGACCGAAGCTCGCCCCAGGACCCCGATCGGGACGACGCCACTCTCGGCGCCGACCGCCGCGGGCATCCGGAGCGCGGCTGCCGCCTCGGCGAGGCGCGCGGCCAGCCGCTCCTCGAACCGGAACGATGGGTGGACGCGAACGAGATCGCGGCGGAGCTGATCGGCCGCGTCTCGGAGAACCGGGTTCAGGAGCGCGTCGACAGGCCCACTCGAGGGCCCGCCGGTGGCGCGGGCAAGGACGCGCTCGAGATAGCGATCGGTCAGGAGCGCTTCGACTTCCGAACCCTCTCGTTCGAACAGGGTCACCGAGGTCGCCCGTCGCGACCGAGGTCCCGGGCGACGGTCCGGAGCGCCCGGTGGATGAGGACCCTCACGGCGCCCTCCGACCGGCCGAGGACTCCGGCGATCTCGGCCGTCGACATCTCCTCGACAAAGCGGAGAACCACCGCCCGGCGGCGATCCGCCGGCAATCGACCGACGGCCTGCCACGCCGCGGCTGCCTCGTCACGGACGGCCGCGCCGCCCTCGATGTCGAGGGGGTCGGCGACGAGCGCTGCCGCCTCGATCGGGGCCTGCGGGTGGCGGCGGCGACCGCGGCGCTGGTTGGCGACGACGTTGCGGGCGATTCGGAAGAGCCAGACGCGGAACGTGGACGCGCCATCGCCGTCGGCGGGACGTGCCCGCTCCTCGAACCGATCGAGGTTGGCAAGGGCGGCGAGGAATGTCCGCTCGGTGGCGTCCTCGGCCTCGTGATGATCGCCGAGCTCGTAATACGCGTAGCTGTACACCTGGGCGAGATACCTGCGATAGAGGGCGTCGAAGCTGGCAGGGTCGCGGCGCGCCTCCTCGACGAGCGCGCGATCCCGGTCGAGATGGGTGACGCGGGCTGAGCCGGCCTCCCCTGCCGCTCTCACCCTTCCAAACACCGGTCGAGCCATCGCGTTACACCGCGCCATCGAGGCGAACGTGGCGGATCTCGCCGCTGATGACGGCCCGCTCGCCAGAGGCGGCGCGAGCGTCGGCGACGATGAGCGCCCCACTATCCGGATCGGTGCGCAGGGCGCGGACGATCTCTTCGTCGCCGTCATGCCCGACCAGCCTGATCGTTCGGCCGGTGGTCAGCTGGCGCTCATGCCAGTCGGCTGCGTCGAATCGCCCGGCGCGGAGCGCCTCGATCCTGCTCTCCAGTCGGCCGAGGAAGGCTTCGAGCAGGTGAGTCGGGTCGATCGACCGGCCGCGGGAGGCCTCGTGGAGCGAGGTCATCGTGTCGGCGAGCTCCGGCGGGAACTCGCTCGCGGGCCAGTCGGCGTTGATGCCGATGCCGATGACCGCCCGCGGGTCGTCGCCGCCGAGGCCGTCGGTCTCGCCGAGGACCCCGGCCAATTTGCGCATTTCGAGATGGCGAGCCGGCCCAGAGCCCTCCGAGGTCGAAGGCGACGGCGAAGCCTCCTCGAGCCATTCGTCCGAGGATTCGACGACGAGATCGTTCGGCCATTTGAGCCTTATCGACCCATCGGCCAGGCCCGCGACCGCCTCCGCCGCGTCGGCCATCGCCAGGCTCGACACCGCCGCGAGCCGCCAGACACGATCCGGGGCGAGCCACGTCGGCCGAAACCCCAGCGACATGAGCAGTGCCTGGCCCGCGGGCGCCGACCACGTCCGGCCTTCGCGCCCCCGCCCGGCGGACTGCTCGTCGGCGACCGCGAGACAGACCTCCGGCTCGCCCTCTGCCAGCCAGCCACGGACTATGTCGTTCGTGGAGCCGACGACGGCGAAGTGCTCCTGGCGGGCGAGGAACGGCGTCTTGATCATCAGCCTGCCGCGGCCGCTTCGATCGCCTCCGGGCGCTCCAGCTCGAACGCGGCGTGGAGGGCCTTGACGGCCGTCTCCAGGGCGTCCTCGGCGATGATTGTCGTGATTCGGATCTCCGACGTCGAGATCATCTCGATGTTCACGCCGGCGTCGGCCAGGGCGGAGAACATCCGGGCGGCGTAGCCCGGCGCATTCTGGATGCCGGCCCCGACGATCGATACCTTGGCGACGGACGAATCGGTCGTCATCTCGCGGAACCCGAGATCGCGAACGATCGGATCGAGGATCCGCTTCGCCTTCGCCAGCTCGACCCGCGGGACGGTGAAGCTGAGGTCTGTGGCCCCGCCGTGACCGATGTTCTGGACGATCATGTCGACGTTGATGCCGGCATCGGCCAGGGGCCGGAAGACCGACGCGGCGACACCCGGCTTGTCCGGGACCTCGACGAGGGTGACCTTGGCGACGTTCCGGTCGTGGGCCAGCCCGCGAACCTTGTTCCGCTGCTCCACGAAGGGGTCCTCCTTGATGAGTGTTCCGGGAGCGTCCTCGAACGAGCTGAGGACCTCGATGACGACGCCGTTGACCCAGCCGAGCTCGACGGCCCGGGTCTGCATGACCTGGGCTCCCTGGTGGGCCAGCTCGAGCATCTCCTCGTAACCGATGATCTCGAGCTGGCGCGCGGCCGGCACGAGCCGCGGATCGGCAGTGTAGATGCCGCGGACGTCGGTGAAGATCTGGCAGCGGTCGGCGCCCAGGCGCGCAGCGAGGGCGATCGCGGTCGTGTCGGACCCACCGCGGCCGAGCGTCGTGATGTCGGTCCCGTGGACGTCGTCGCCTTCCGTTCGGCCCTGGAAACCGGCAACGATGACCACCTTGCCGGCCTCGATCTCGCGGTGGACGCGGGCCGGCTCGACGCTCGCAATGCGGGCCTTGCCGTGGCGGGAGTCGGTCGTGATCCCCGCCTGCGACCCGCTCAATGAGATCGCGGCGACGCCCTGCGCGTGGAGGGCCCTCGAGAGGAGCGTCGCGCTCTGGTGCTCGCCGGTCGCGAGAAGGACGTCGAGCTCGCGTTCGTCTGGCGTGTCGGTGATGGCCGCAGCGAGGCTCAGCAGCTCGTCCGTCGTGTCGCCCATCGCGGACACGACGACGACGAGATCGGCGCCTGCCGCGCGCTCGCGGGCAATTCGCCGGGCGACTCGCCGGATCCGGTCGGCATCGGCGAGCGACGAGCCCCCGAATTTCTGCACGACGAGAACCGGCTTGACAGGCATCGGAGCATTCTACCGCGCGTATTCACCCGTTCAGCCGCTCACCTCGACCGCTTTCCCGCGCGCGCCGCCGACCGTATGGCGCAGAACCATCGATTTCGGCCCGAACTGGCGGCCCACCGTCCAGCCGGTACGCAGACATGGCGCAGAGCCAGCGCCATGTGCACGGGGTCAGACCGAAGCGGAACCGCGGGACCCTCGGCCCCGAATCGATGGCGAAGCGCCATAGTTCAGTGGCTCGACACCAACATCGATGGCGCACAACCTTCAGGAGGCCGCACCATGTGCTTCGACCACGATTCTCGTCCGCCGATCCTCCCGATCGCGGGCGGCGCGCTCGATTCGACCGAGCTGACCCTCACGGCGGCCGATGGCAACCAATTCACGGCGTTCCTCGCCCGGGCCGCCGAGCCGAGCGGCGCCGGCATCGTCATCCTGCCCGACGTCCGCGGCCTGCACGCCTATTACGAGGAGCTCGCCCTTCGATTCGCCGAGCGTGGCATCGACGCGATCGCGTTCGACTGGTTCGGGCGGACAGCGGGACTCGGTCGGCGCGAGGAAGGGCACGACTACATGCCCCATGTGAGCGCTTCGACCTGGGCCGGCCAGTCGGCCGACATCGCCGCGGCGACGGCCCACCTCCGCTCCGTGGACCGAGCCCCCACCGACATCTTCACCGTCGGTTTCTGCTTCGGCGGACGGGACTCGTTCCTCGCGGCCACTCTCGATCTGGGTCTCGCGGGCGTCATCGGCTTCTATGGCTCGCCGGTCGGCCCCGGCCGGGGTGGATCGCCCGAGCCTGTGGCCCTCGCGGATCGAATCGCATCGCCCGTGCTCGGGCTGTTCGGCGGCGCAGACCACGCCATCCCGCCCGAAGCCATCGCCGCCTTTGAGGCCGCCCTCGCCCAGCTTGGCGTCGACCACCGCCTCGTCGTCTACCCGGGCGCACCGCACAGCTTCTTCGACCGGAAGGCGGCCGACTACGCGGAGGCATCGGAGCAGGCCTGGACGGAGATCCTCGCCTTCATCGACGGTCACCGGAAGACCGCCTGATGGGCCTCCGGAAGCTGGGGCGACCGTCTAACGCCTGATCAGGTTCCAGCCGACGAACATGAGCACGAAGAAGGCGACCACGAAGAGCATCCCGCCAGGCAGCGCCACCTCAGCTGCGTGGACGATTCCGCGGAGCGACGAGCCGATGAACTCGAACGCACCACTGACCATCCCGGTGATGCCGTTGCCGACCGACTGCGCCAGACCACCCATGCCCTGAGTGTGGCCGCCGCGTCAACCGTTCCGAAGCCATCGGAACCCGACGCCACCGACGACGCGCGCACCACCAAACTCGTTCACCGGCGCGCGACGACGTGCGCCCCCGCGTTTCGTGGCGAGACGACAATGATCCGACCGGGCAGGTCGAGGTCGACCATCGCGGCCGTGAACGCGCCCTCGATCCGGGTGATCGTTCGGACGGAGTCGGAAAAGGCGATGACCGACGAGCCCGCGCCGGACAGACAGGCGCCAATCGCACCGGCGCCGCGGGCGGATTCGATCAGCCGGGTGAGCTGGGGAAAGACCTTCGCCCGGTACTGCTCGTGGAGGCGGTCGACCGTCACGATGCGCAGCATGTCGAACTGCCCGATCGCCATCCCAGCGACGCCGAGCGCGACTCGGGTGAGGTTGGAGACCGCATCCGCGCGGGGAACCTTGGCCGGCAGCACCTTGCGCATCTCCGCGGTGGAAAGCCGCAGGTCCGGGATGTACAGGACGGCCCGGAGGTCGCGCGGCGCGTCGAATCGCAGCGCCTCGACCGTGCCGTCGATGTCGCCGCTGACGACGAATCCGCCGTGGAGGGCCGCCGCGGCGTTGTCCGGATGCCCTTCGATCGTCGTCGCCAGCCGGAGCAGGTCGGCCGTCGTGAGCGGCTCGCCGAGCAGGGCATTGCCCGCGACGAGCCCGGCGACCGTTGCCGCCGCCGACGAACCGAGGCCGCGCGCCAGCGGGATCTCGTTGTGCATCTCGATCCGCCAGCCGACCCCCTCGGGGATCTCGCCGCGGATCTCGCGAAGGGCCAGTTCGATGCCCTGGACGCAGCGGTTGTCGCGATCATCGCTGAGCTCACCGGCACCCTCGCCGTCGACGGCGAGCTCGATCTCGCCGCGACTCCAGCCGCGGACCTCGACCTCGATCCGGTTCGTCAGGCCGAGGGCGACTGCGAGACAGTCGTAGCCCGCGCCGAGGTTGGCGCTCGATGCCGGGACCTCGACGACGATCCGCTTGCCGTCGAGCTCGGCCAGCCAGTTGGTCACCATCCGAGCGCCACCGAAACCGATCCGACCGTCGGCTCGGCCTCCATGACCGGCTTTCCGCCGACTGCGGCCGCGGCCGACTTGGCCGTCGCTTCGGCCGTCGCCGGATCCTTCAGGCCGTTGCCGGTCAGGACGCAGACCACGACCGCCTCGCGCGGGATCTCGCCGGCGGAGGTCAGCGCCGCGACGCCGGCGACGCTCGTCGCCGACGACGGCTCGCAGAAGATGCCCTCCTCCGTAGCGAGGGCCCGGTACGCGGCGAGAATCTCGTCGTCGGTCACTGCCACGATCCTGCCGCCACTCTCGTCGCGCGCCGCGATCGCCTTCTCCCACGAAGCCGGGTTGCCGATCCGGATCGCCGTCGCGATCGTCTCGGGCGACTCGATCGGCCGGCCGAGAACGAACGGCGCCGCCCCGGCTGCCTGGAAGCCGAGCATTCGCGGACGGGTCGGCACGAGGCCAGCAGCAGCGTATTCGCGAAAGCCGGCCCAGTAGGCGCTGATGTTGCCGGCATTCCCAACCGGGATCGCGAGGACATCCGGGGCGCGACCAAGGTCGTCGCAGATCTCGAAGGCTGCCGTCTTCTGTCCCTCCAGGCGATGTGGGTTGACCGAATTGACGAGGGTCACAGGATGATCGCCCTGCTCCGCGAGGGCGCGGACGATGCGCAGCGCCGCGTCGAAGTTGCCGTCGACCGCGACGACCCGCGCCCCGGCGACGAGCGCCTGGAGGAGCTTGCCCATCGCCGTCTGGCCCTTCGGCAGGACCACGACGACCTCCAGGCCGGCCGCCGCTCCGTAGGCCGCCGCCGATGCGGAGGTATTCCCGGTCGAGGCACAGATGATCGCGCTCGCTCCATCCTCGACGGCCTTCGCGACGGCCAGCACCATCCCGCGATCCTTGAACGAGCCGGTCGGGTTCTGGCCCTCGATCTTGGCGTAGAGATTCGAGAGGCCGAGGCGCGCCCCGATCCGCCCGAGACGGACCAGCGGCGTGAAGCCCTCGCCGAGGGTGAGGGCAGGCGTTGCGTCGGTCACCGGCAGGAACGCTCGATAGCGATTGACGAGCGTCGGCCGGGCGGCCGACAAGGCGGCGCCGCCGCTCAACGGTTCGCTCGACCGGCGGGCGACAGGTCGGCCGCGGCCGTGGCTGGCGACGCCAGATCGACGGGTCGGCCGGACGATCGAACGGCCGCTCCGGCCGGCGGAAGGCCGGCCCACGTGCTACCGAGCCCGC
Organism: Candidatus Methylomirabilota bacterium; assembly: GCA_035490155.1. Lineage (GTDB taxonomy): Bacteria > Chloroflexota > Limnocylindria > Limnocylindrales > CSP1-4 > CF-46. The sequence goes on from DATHGS010000539.1 coordinate 7,844, forward strand.
GGGCGATCGCGAGAAGGTCGCCGAGGACGGCGCTCGACGTAGCCGGGCCGCCTGCGCCCGGACCGTCGAATGCGACTCTGCCGACCGGCACCGCCTCGATCTCGATCCGGTTGAGAACGCCCGCCGTCCTTCCGAGCGCCGAGTCGACCGAAACGAGCGTCGGCAGGACGGAGGCGACGATCCGGCCGTCGTCGTCGCGGCGAGCCGAGGCAATGAGCTTGATCACCTTGCCGGCGGCCGCGGCCGCAGCGAGATCCGCCGCGGCGATACCCGTGATCCCCGGGAGACCCGCACCCGGACCGTCGGCTGCGGCGGTCGCGACGTCTCCCGGATCGAGCCACACGCCGAACGCGAGCCGGACCAGGATGACCAGCTTGTTGACCGCGTCATGGCCCTCGACGTCACCGCTCGGATCGGCCTCGGCGTAGCCGGCGGCCTGGGCAGCTGCGAGCATCTCCGCGTAGCCGCGGCCCTCGTCGGCCATCGCCGTCAGGATGTAGTTCGTCGTCCCGTTGACGATGCCCCGGATCTCGGTGACCTCGTTCGCCGCGAGCTCCGCGGCCAGAGGCCCGAGGATCGGGATCCCACCACCGACGGCGGCCTCGAAACGGAGCGCCGCCCCGGTCCGCCGGGCGATCGACTCGAGCTCCGGGCCGTGGTGGGCGACGATGTGCTTGTTCGCGGTGACGACGCCCTTGCCGGCCCCGAGGGCGGCCCTCACGAGCGTGTGAGCCGGTTCGTCGCCGCCAAGAAGCTCGACGACGACGTCGGTGTCCGGATCGGCGACGAGATGGGCCGGAGCGTCCGTCAGGAGATCGGCCGGCAGGCCTCGGTCGCGCGCCGCATCGACGTCCCGGACGGCGATCCCGACCAGCTCGAGGCGCTGACCACCGTCTGGCGCGAGCCGATCAGGCCGTTCGGCGAACGCCCTGGCGACCTCGCCGCCGACCGTGCCAGCTCCGAGCAGGGCAACCCGAAGCGGGGCAGCGGTCATCGGGACGTGACGGAGCGGCGTGTCCACATGGCTCCGGAGATGGTAGCCGAGCAGGGCTGCCGGCCGGGCAGCGACGAGACGACTCGCCACCCCGGTACGCGATCGCTGGGCGGCCCGCGGCTGCCCGTCGGCCGCCACCAGGCCGCCCGGTGCGCCCACGGGCGGCCTGGTGGCGCGCCCGAGGGCATTCGGTTGTGCGAGCTCTCGCTAGCCGGCCACCGCCGACGCGT
>DATHGS010000540.1:0-2825 GCA_035490155.1 Candidatus Methylomirabilota bacterium
CGCCGACGCGCCCGAGCAGCTCATCCGGGACGGCACGCTGGCGTACGACTGTGGACGTTGTGCCCCACACGGATGCGTGAGCCCCGAAAATGACCAGCGTCGCCAGCGCGACAGCGGCTGACGTCGTCAACGCAAGCACCAGGTGGGTGCCCGTCTCGATGAGCAGCCCCACCCGCATGATGTCCCCCAGTGCGAACCGCCGCTCCAAGCGGCCATACGAGAAGGTCCCCACCAGTCCGCCGACCGCAACCGCGGTCGTCAGGAGACCGAACCCGACTTCGTTCATGCCCAACCGGTCGCCGGCGTACAGGACGAGCACCGACCACGCGGCCCCGAACGTGACGTTGAAGGTGAAGATCGTGAGCGCAAGGGTCCGCATCGGCGGATGCCCGATGAGCCAGCGGATCCCCTCGAGCATCTCGGAGCGCACGTCCGGCCGGTCGGGCCGGATCGTCCTGACGTCGGTGACGACGCGAGAGATGAGCAACGCCCCCAGCGCGAAGCCAGCCGCATTCGCCGCGAACGGGATGGCCGGTCCGACCGCGAACAGGAATGCGCCGACCGGCGGCAGGAGCAGCTGGTTTGTGAGGACGAACGTGCCCTGCATCCGGGCGTTGGCGATGCCCAGGTCCTCGCGGGCGACAAGACTCGGGACCAGCGTGCTGCTCGCGGAGTCGGCGAAGGTCTCGGCCGTGCCGAGGATGAACAAGGCGAGCAGCACGAGAGCGATGTTCACGGACCCGCTCACGATCGTTGCGACGAGCGCCACGAGCACGACCGCGCGACCAAGGTTCACCGCGACGACCATCCGCTTCCGGTCGAATCGGTCGGCGGCCACGCCGCCGATAACACCGAACACGAGCACCGGCAGGTACTCGCTCAGCAGGGCCATCGAGACCAGAAACGGGTCGCGCGTCATCGAGGCGACGAGCAGCGGCCCGGCGGTGACCGCGATGCCGTCGCCGGCGTTATTGACGAAGGATGCCGAGAGCAGCCAGCGGAAGCTCCGACCGAGCCTCGCCGGCACGATGGTCTCGGTGATCCGGGCGAGAAGAAGTCGCACCGGCGGCAGGATATCAAGCGGGGTGTGGCTATCCCCACCCGGAAGACGCCCGCTGGCCGGCTGGGCGCTGCAGTCGCTTGCTCGTAGCGTGAGTAATGGCGCAAACAGACCGCTCGGATGACCGGGTGGCAAGCGTGCCATCACCGTGGAGGGACGGGTAGCCGATGCAGGTCAATCGCCGCTTTCTTTACTGGGGCATCTTTTTCGTCGCGATCGGCGGCATCCTCGTCGCGTCCGACCTTCGGGCCGTCGACACCCCGACGCTGACCGACGTGCTCCGCCTGTGGCCGCTGGCTCTCGTTGCCATCGGCCTGAGCATCGTGCTCCGGCGGACCCGGCTGAGCCTGCCCGGCCTGATGCTCGCCGCGGCGGTTCCCGGCCTCGTTGTCGGGGGAGCGCTCGCGGTCGCACCCAGGTTCATTGGCGACTGCGGCGCCCGAGGTGAACCCGCGAGCGTCGCGAGCACGCAGGGCACCTTCGACGGCCCGGCCACGGTGAACGTGAGGAGCGGCTGCGGGTCGCTCAACGTGAAGACTTCGCCGGGCAATGGCTGGCAATTCGATGCCGGCAACACCGCCGGCCGGACGCCGAAGATCGACTCCTCCCCTCAATCGCTGTCGATCGACGCGAACGGCGACAAGGGCCCGGACTTTCTCGATGCGGGCCGCGACGCCTGGAACCTGACGCTTCCCACGAGCGAACTCGACAGCGTGTCGCTGGTCGTGAACGCGGGTCGCGGCCAGGTCGCCCTTTCTGGCGCCGTGATCAACCGTCTCGCGTTGACCGCCAACGCAGCAGAGATGCTCGTCGACGCATCGGCGGCGTCGGTCGCGAACCTGTCGGCCGCCATCAACGCCGGGTCGCTGTCGATCCATCTCCCGGCCGACAGCGACGTCGTCGGCTCGCTTCGTGTCGGCGCCGGCCAGCTCCAGATTTGTTCGCCGCCCGGCCTGGGACTTCGCGTCACGTCGAAGGGCACTGCCGAAATGGTCAGGGTCGATGGCCTCCAGCAACACGCGTCGGAGTGGCAGAGCCCCGACTACGCATCGGCGACGCACCGCGCCGATCTCAGCGTCAACGTCAATTTTGGTGTGGTTGAGATCAATCCGATTGGAGGATGCAAGTGAACCGCCGTCTCTATCGCTGCCGCACGGACCGGCGCCTGGCAGGCGTGGCCGGGGGTGTGGCCGAGTTCTTCGACCTCGACCCGACCCTCGTCCGGGTGCTCTGGTTCCTGTCGATATTCCTCGGCGGTCTGGGTGTGCTGCTATACATCGGCATGGCCATCATCGTGCCGCTCGAGCCGCTATCTGCCGAGGACGCAGCCAAGACGGCATCGTTCGAGGCCGAAGGTCATCGTCATGCGACGCGCGGGGGCGGGCGCTGGACGACCGCCGTCGGGATCGTCCTGATCCTCTTCGGCAGCCTGGCCTTCATCGATCGGTTCCTGCCGGCGCTGGACGTCGACCACCTCGTCGTCCCGTTGGGCGCGATCGCCATCGGGGCCCTCCTCGTCGCGAGCGCCATTCGACGCGAGTCGATGGAGTCGTGATCGGTGCGGCCGTCCTGGTCACAGGACTGCTGCTGATCCTGGCCGGACTGGCGTCAGCCCGGATCCCCGGCGGGGCGACATTCGCCCGGCCGGGGATCGACGATTCCCGAGGGGCAGGCGACGACGCGACAGGCGGCCTCTTCGCGTTCGCCCGTCGAGCGCGCAACCCGATCCGGGCGTTCGCGCTGTCGCCGATCCGTCCCGCGACCT
>DATHGS010000541.1:0-2107 GCA_035490155.1 Candidatus Methylomirabilota bacterium
GGATCGCTCCGAGGAAGCGATTCCTGAGGGCCATCGAGGAGGTATCGTTCCGCAGGTCCCGGGCAGTCGATCGCCCGCGATGGAGGAGGCCCCCGTCCAGGGGTGAAGGAGAGAGAGAACATGAAGATCAGACCCGTCTTCGCCGTGGCGGCGGCGGCGGCCGTGGTGTTCGGGGCGTGCTCCGGCGCGGCCAGCCCATCACCGGCCTCCCAGGCGCCGGCCTCGGTTGGCGCCTCGGCCGCTGCCAGCTCAGCGGCATCGGCCGCGCCGTCCACCGCGGCGGCGGCCCCGGCCAGCGTCAGGCTGCAGTTGCAGTGGGTCCCGCAGGCCCAGTTCGCCGGCTATTTCGCCGCTGAAAAGCAGGGCTACTTCGCGGCGGAGAACCTGACGGTCCAGATGGTTCCGGGTGGCCCAGACGTCGTCCCCCAGGCCGTGGGCTCGCAGCCGACCGGCCCCGAGTTCACGATCTCGTGGGTGCCGAAGGTGCTCGAGGCGCGTGAGGGCGGCTCCGATCTGGTCGACATCGCCCAGATCTTCCAGCGCTCCGGGACCCTGTCCGTCTCGTGGAAGACGAGCAACATCACCGCGCCCGAGGGGTTCGCCGGCAAGAAGGTCGGCGTGTGGGGCTTCGGCAACGAGTTCGAGGTGACCGCGGGCGCCCTGAATGCCGGTCTCACCCCGGGTCTCGAGAACCACGGTGATCCGAAGACGCAGTTCCAGAAGGTCATCCAGCCGTTCGATATGACGCTGCTCCTCTCGAAGCAGATCGACGTCGCCGAGGCGATGATCTACAACGAGTACGCCCAGGTTCTCGAGGCGACCAACCCCGAAACCGGTGCGCTCTATTCGCCGGACGATCTCAACATCATCAACTGGAACGACTACCGGGTGGCGATGCTCCAGGACGCGATCTTCGCCCGCAAGTCGTGGCTGGACAAGGAAGGCAACCGCGATATCGCGGTCCGCTTCGTCCGCGCGTCGCTCAAGGGCTGGATTTACTGCCGAGATCATGCCGACGATTGCGTCAAGTACACGACCGACGCGGGAAGTCAGCTCGGCACCGGCCATCAGACCTGGATGCTCAACGAGGTCAACGCTCTCGTCTGGCCGTCGCCGCTCGGCGTCGGCGTCCTCGACCCCGTGTTCTGGAGCCAGACGGTCAAGGTCTCGAAGGGGGCCGCGGTCATCAAGAACGATCCATCGATCGACGCCTATGACGCGACGATCGCGGCCGACGCCCTCAAGTCGATCACCGACGCCGACACGAAGGGCGAGAGCTTCAAGAAGGGGACCGTCACGGTGACACCGGGCGGGAACTGAGCCTGGGTTCCTCGTAGATACGCAATGGGCCGGCCCGCGAGGGCCGGCCCATTGATTCGCGGCGTCCGGTCCTTCACGTCCGGTCAGTGGTCCGGTCCCTTTGTCCAGTCCCTCGGGTTGCCAGGTTCCATAGACTTGGAAACGTACAGGGGCCTTTGCTCATCGAAGGCCGGCCTCTCCGGCTGCCGGCGCACTCCGCCCGACGTCATTCGCGGGCCGACCGGCGTCGCATGGCCGGGGCCCGTGACGCCTTCGCCACCGAAAGGAGCCCGGATGCCCGCCCACATCCGCCGCCTGAGCGCCATACCGCTGCTGCTCGTGCTTTCGCTTGCGTGGAGCGCCGTTCCGGCGCCCGCGTCTGCGTGGGGCTGGGACGGCTATACCCGCGATCTCTACTTCGCCGCCGGGTATGAGCGCCAGGTCGACAGCCGGACGTGCACCGCCGCCGGCACCGCGATGATGATGAACTTCATCGCGCGCCGCGATCTCGGGCTGAACCAGCTCTCGATCCTGCGCTTCGAGCAACCGCGCGATGCGCTCAACGACCGCGTCCAGCGGGGCTCCGACCCACTCGGGTGGTCGAAGGCGACCACCTATTACTCGCGCTACACGGCTCGCCCGACGACATACTCGTGGCAGGCGTTCTCGAGCGAGTACGCCGCCCTGAAGGACGCCGCGGCGCGGATCGCCCGGTTCGGCAAGCCGGTGGGCCTTGTCGTCCAGCATGGCCGGCATGCCGTCGTGATGACCGGTTTCAAGTCCAATCGCGATCCGAACCGCGGCGATT
>DATHGS010000542.1:0-4695 GCA_035490155.1 Candidatus Methylomirabilota bacterium
GACTTGTCGGTCACGTCGCCGCGCTTGCCGACGACTCCGAGCTGGACGTGCTGCGCCTGACGAACTGGGGCGAGCAGCGCCCGACCCGCTGGATCATCGCCACGATGATCACCCACGACGCCTACCACGCCGGCGAGATCAACCACATCCGGAGCCTCCTCGATGGCGACGACCGCTGGCGCTTCCAGCAGCTCGGCTTCGGCTGAGGAGCACCTGTTCCGCCATCGGCGATGATGTGAGCGTGACCAACGGCGAACGACCAGATGGCCTGCTTCCGCCCTGGGATGCCGCGCCATTAGACGAGCCGGCAACCGCCGGGCCCATGCCGACGATCTCCCGCACGCCACCGGGCACCTTCGGGCTGCGCATCCTCGGGGTCAGCGAGGTGGCACGCGCGGTCCGCGAAGCCGTCCGCGCGGATGAGCGGCTGCGCGACGTCTGGGTCGAGGGTGAGGTCGGGCGTGTCACGATCAGCACGGCCGGCCACGCATACTTCAGCCTCAAGGACGAGCGAAGTGCGCTCCAGTGCGTCTGGTTCCGCGACGAGCGCGCTCGATCGGCCTTCCAGCCGCAGGCCGGGCTGCGCATCGTCGTTCACGGTCGGGTCGATCTCTTCGAGCCCCAGGGCGCGCTGCAGCTATACGTTGAGTCGATCCAGCCGGCGGGCTTCGGCGACCTGACCCTCCGGTTCGAGGCTCTCAAGGCACGCCTGAGCGAGGAAGGGCTGTTCGACACTGCTCGCAAGCGTCCGCTCCCGAACCGCCCGACGACCATCGCCGTCATCACGAGCCCGACCGGCGTCGTCTGGCGCGACATCGGCCACGTCCTCGCTCGGCGCTGGCCGCTCGCCGGTGTCATCCTCGTCGCCTGCCAGGTCCAGGGAGAGGAGGCACCCGCAAGCATCGTCGCTGCCTTTCGCCGCCTCGAGCGCTGGATTACGCAATGCGTGGCGGACGGCCGACTCGAGGACGCGCCCCAGGTGACGATCCTCGCCCGCGGCGGCGGCTCGCTCGAGGATCTGTGGTCGTTCAACGATGAGCGCGTCGTCCGGGCGGTCGTCGGCCATCCCGTGCCGGTTGTCTGCGGCGTCGGGCACGAGGTCGACGTCACGTTGGCCGACTTCGCGGCCGACGTCCGGGCGCCGACGCCATCGGCCGCGGCAGAGCTCGTCGTTCCAGATCGGGCCGAATGGGAGAAGGCCTTCCGCCGGGCCGGCGAGCGGATCGCGGCGGCCGCGACGCGGCAACTCGCGGCAGCGCGGCGGGACGTCGAGGCTGAAGGGCGGGCGCTCGCCAGGCTCGATCCGCTCGCCCAGCTGGCGACGTCCCGCGAGCGGGTCGGCCTGTTGCTCGACCGGGCGTTCCGTGCCGCGGACGCGGGCATCGCCACGCGCCGCGCCGGTCTCGATCGGGCTGCGGTCGCACTGCCACGCATCATCACGGATCGACTTGGGCGCGCCCGGGCCAGCCTGGATTCGGCGGCCTCGGCGCTTGCCGTTCTCGATCCGCAGGCGACGCTCGACCGCGGTTACGCGATCGTCCGCCGAGCGCCCGACGGGGCGATCGTCCGCGTCCCGGGCGAGGCACCCGCGGGGACGTCGCTCAGGATCCGCGTTTCGGGCGGCGAGCTCGACGCGACAGTCGAGCCGGGCCCCTGAGGTCGGCTGGCCCGTGACCGACCTCGTGATTTTCGCCCTGATCGTGCCGGTCGTCCTCGTCGCCGGGATCGGCCTTGGTATGCTCGTTGCCCGGCGGCTCGGCCGCCTGATGGACGACGACGAGGAGCCAGGTGACGACTGACGCGGCCGACGAGACCGGGACGCAGATCGACGCTGACATCGCGGCCCTGCCGTTCGATGCGGCCTTTGCCGAGCTGCGAACGGCGATCGAGGAGCTCGAGGCCGGCGGCCTGCCCCTCGAGGTGACGATCCTGCGGACCGAGCGGGCGGTCGCCCTCCAGCGCCACTGCGAGCGGCTGCTCAGCGATGCCGAGCTGAGGGTTCGCCAGCTGACCGCCCGACCCGGCGGCGGTCTCGAGACGCGCGACGTCGGCATCGACGAGGCGTCAGCGACGACGGGCGCCACCGAGTAACGCCGGGCCAGGCATCGTGTGAAGCACGAATCCATCACACGCGCCACCATGGTCGCGTCACCATCGCGACCCCCAGAGGAGCCCCCACCGCGTGTCGATCCTGCCGACCCTCACGGGTCCTGCCGATCTCCGTGGCCTCACCGAGGCCCAGCTCGAGGAGCTGGCAGCGGAGATCCGGGAGACGATCATCACGACGGTCGCAACCACCGGCGGCCATCTCGGCAGCTCGCTCGGTGTCGTCGAGCTGACGATCGCGCTGCATCGCCTGCTCGAATCGCCGCGCGATCGGATCGTCTGGGACACGGGTCACCAGGCCTACCCGCACAAGCTCCTGACGGGTCGGTTCGAGCGGTTCGCTACGCTTCGACAGATCGGTGGGGTCGGTGGCTTCCCGCGACGCTCGGAGTCGGAGCACGACGTTTTCGACGGCGGTCACGCGGGGACGGGGTTGTCGATCGGCGAAGGCCTGGCAACTGCCCGCGACCTGCGCCACGGGCGCGAGCGTATCGCCGTCGTCGTCGGAGACGCCGCGATCACGAGCGGCCTGAGTCTCGAGGCGCTGAACGACATCGGCCAGCGGAAAACCCAGCTTTTGATCGTGCTCAACGACAACGAGATGTCGATCAGCCCGACGGTCGGGGGGCTCTCGAGGTATCTCAGCCAGATCAAGCTGTCCGGGACGTGGCAGTCGAGCAAGACCGCGTACGACGATCTCGTCGGCCGGATCCCGGTCATCGGGCCGACCGTCCGCGAGCTGAGCCAGCGCCTTCGGGCCTCGGTCGTCAACTTCGTCCAGCCGGGGCAGCTGTTCGAGGATCTCGGGATCACCTACATCGGCCTCGTCCCGGGCCACGATCTCCGGGCGTTGCTCTCGACGTTCAGTCGGGCGCTCGAGCTGAAGGGCCCGGTCATCGTTCACGTCCGGACGCAGAAGGGTCGCGGGTTCGAGCCGGCCGTCGCGGATCAGGTCGGGTTCCACGGGGCGGCGCTGCCACCGATGGAGGTCACACCGACGAACGGCAACAGCAACGGCAACGGCGCTGGCGAACCGGCCGCCACGGCGCCTGGCGCGGCGCCCACTCCGGCTGCGAAGGCGGCGCCGATGGGCCGCCCCGCGATGCCGACCGAGTCGATGGCCGACGACGCAGCTCCGCCAACGGCGGCCTCCGTCGTGCCGAAGAACCCCAACTACACCGCGGTTCTCGCGGCCGAACTGATCGAGCTCGCCCGGACTGACAGACGGATCGTCGGCATCACCGCGGGCATGCCGACCGGTACCGGGATGTCGCGGTTCCAGGCTGAATTCCCGGACCGATTCGTCGACGTCGGGATCGCCGAGCAGCACTCGATGGCACTGGCGACCGGTCTCGCGATGGGCGGCATGCGGCCGGTCGTCGCCCTCTACTCGACGTTCCTCCAGCGTGCCTTCGACCAAACCGTCCACGACGTCTGCCAGAACGATCAGCCGGTCCTCATCGCGGTCGACCGCGCCGGTCTCGTCGGCGAGGACGGGACGAGCCACCAGGGGATGTTCACGCTGCCGGCGCAGCGCCAGCTGCCGAACCTCATCATCGCGAGCCCGAAAGATGAGCAGGAGCTGCGATCCCTGCTCCGGACGGCCCTCGCCCAGGATCATCCCTTCGCGCTGCACTATCCGCGCGACCCCGGCTTCGGGCTGCCGCCGATCGAGCCCGCCGTCCTGCCGATCGGCAGGGGCGAGCTCCTGCGCGACGGCTCCGACCTGCTGTTCGTCGGCTTCGGCCCGATCGTCGCGCGGGCGATGGAGGCGGCCGACCTGCTCGCCGCCGACGGCTGGTCGATCGCCGTCGTCAACGCGCGATTCGCGAAGCCGCTGGACGAGGAGCTGATCCTGGGCCAGGCACGCGGCAAGAAGCTGGTTGTGACCTTCGAGGAGAGCGTCGTCAGCGGCGGGTTCGGGTCAGGCGTGCTCGAGGCGGTCGAAACCGCCCGTCTGCGCGACGAATCCCTCCGCCGAGTGCCGGTTCGCATTGTAGGAATCCCCGGAGACCGGTTCGTCGATCACGGCTCTGTGGCCGATCTCCGCCGACTGCTCCGTCTCGACGGCTCGGGTCTGGCCGCACAGGTCCGCGAGACGTTGGCCGAGCTTGGCGTGCCGACGCCCGAACCCGCGTCGTCAAGCCCGATATCGCTCGCCGGCTGAGATCGGCCCCGCGTCGCCCCCGTCCCGGCACGGCCCGCCCGGTTCCGCTCCCGACCTCTAGCGAACCCCGCCAGCGGAAACCGGATCGTCCGAGATCGAACGGCGCCGGAAATCACTTCCTATCCGCCCGATCGTCCGAAACCGGCTTCCGAGTCCGGACGACCACGCAGAAACGAAGTGGTTTCGCCGGGCGTTCGGAATCGGCCTATTTGCCGGCCGGGGCCCGGCGAGCGCTCGGCTGTGACCGCGCCGGTCGCCAGACACCGCGTAGTCGCGACCCGGCCGCACGCCGTCGCGACGGCACACGCGTTGATCCGGCGGTGAGCGGCCTGTGCCACGATAGGAGGGTGAGCCAGACGACACCCACCACGGCGGCGCGCGCGACCAGGACGCGCCTCGACGAGCTGTTGGTCGAACGCGGC
>DATHGS010000543.1:0-2416 GCA_035490155.1 Candidatus Methylomirabilota bacterium
CTGTGGCCGTCGCTCGAGCCGCTGCTGGTCGGGCGCGGCGATCGGTAGCGCGCGGCAAAAGCGAGCCGTCGCCGGCTACGCATGCTTGAACGGCGGCGCGCCAGTGCTTACGCTGCGGCCATGCCCAAATTCGTTTACAGGTTCGGCAACGGCCACGCCGAGGGCGAGGGGGACATGAAGGAGACCCTCGGCGGCAAGGGCGCGGGCCTGGCCGAGATGACGAAGGCCGGCCTGCCGACTCCGCCCGGCTTCACGATCACGACAGCCGCCTGCAACGACTACTTCGCAGCCGGCGAGAAGCTCCCGGACGGGCTCTGGGACGACGTTCTCGAGGCCATGCACGAGGTCGAGCAGCGGTCCGGGAAGGGCTTCGGCGATCCGAAGAACCCGCTCCTCGTCAGCGTTCGCTCCGGCGCCAAATTCTCGATGCCGGGGATGATGGACACCGTCCTCAACCTCGGACTCAACGAGGAGACCCTGCACGGCCTGATCGCACTCACCGGCAACGAGCGCTTCGGCTGGGACGCGTATCGCCGGTTCATCGCGATGTTCGGGCGGATCGTCATGGGCGTCGACGCCAAGCGCTTCGACGAGCCGCTCGAGGCCAAGAAGAGGGCCCGTGGCGCGGCGGCCGACACGGACCTGACCGCGGACGACCTGCGCGAGCTCGTCGACGAGTACAGGAAGATCGTCAGGGCCGAGACCGGGCGCGACTTCCCGACCGACCCCTACGAGCAGCTCGATCTCGCCATCAAGGCTGTCTTCGCCTCATGGTTCGGCCGGCGGGCCCGTGACTACCGCGAGAGCCAGAAGATCGCCCACGACCTCGGGACCGCGGTCAACGTCGTGACGATGGTGTTCGGCAACATGGGCGATGACTCGGGGACCGGTGTGGCCTTCACCCGCGACCCGAACACCGGCGAGCCGACGCTCTACGGCGAGTACCTCACGAACGCCCAGGGCGAGGACGTCGTCGCCGGCGTCCGGACGGCCCCGAAGATCGCCCAGATGGAAACCGAGATGCCGGAGGTTTACGCCGAGTTCAAGCGGATCGGCCAGCAGCTCGAGCGCCACTATCGCGACGTCCAGGACCTGGAGTTCACGATCGAGCGCGGCAAGCTCTACATGCTCCAGACTCGATCTGCGAAGCGGACGGCCGCGGCGGCCGTGAAGATCGCCATCGATATGGTCAACGAGGGCACGATCACGAAGCAGGAGGCCGTCGGGCGGATCGAGCCGGCCCAGGTCGACCAGCTCCTCCGGGCCCAGTTCGAGCCGAAGGCACGTCAGGCCGCGACCCGGATCGCCAAGGGACTCAACGCCTCGCCCGGGGCCGCCGTCGGCCAGGCCGTGTTCACCGCCGACGATGCAGTCGCCTGGGCCGGCCGCGGCGAGAAGGTCGTCCTCATCCGCGAGGAGACCGCGCCGGACGACTTCCATGGGATGGCCGTCGCCCAGGGCATCCTCACTGCCCGCGGCGGCGCGACGTCGCACGCGGCGGTGGTCGCTCGCCAGATCGGCAAGCCGTGCGTCGCCGGCTCCGCGGAGCTCCATGTCGACGAAGAGGCAAAGGTCGCTCGCTCGAACGTGAGCGGCCTCGAGATCAAGGAAGGCGACTGGGTCAGCCTCGACGGCTCGACGGGCGAGATCTTCGTTGGTGCGCTGCCGACGGTCGAGGCTCGCTTCGAGGCCCAGCCCGAGCTCCAGACCATCCTCGGCTGGGCCGACGAGTTCCGCCGGATGGGCGTCTGGACGAACGCCGACAAGCCCGAGGAAGCGGCCCAGGCGCGCAGTTACGGCGCCCAGGGGATCGGCCTCTGCCGGACCGAGCACATGTTCCGCGAGGGCGAGCGGCTCGAGATCGTCCGCGGCGCGATCCTGATCGCCAACCTCGCGACACGCCTCAAGACGCGCCGCGACCTGGGCGAGAAGCTCACGACGGAAGAGACAGCGACCGTCGCCCAGTTCGATGCGGCGATGGGCAAGCTCGAGGCCCTCCAGCAGGGCGACTTCGAGGGGATCTTCAAGGCGATGGACGGACTGCCGGTCGTCATCCGCCTCATCGATCCGCCGCTCCACGAGTTCCTGCCGAACCTCGAGGAGCAGCTCGTCAAGGTGACCCGGGCGGGCGATGCTGCCACCCCGGAGGACAAGGAGCTCCTCGCCACGATCCAGTCGATGCACGAGCAGAACCCGATGCTCGGGCTGCGTGGCTGCCGGCTCGGCCTGATGATCCCGGACTTCGTGAAAGTCCAGACCCGCGCCATCCTCAACGCCCAGATCGCCGTCAAGAAGGCCGGCGGCAACCCGAAGGCCAAGATCATGATCCCGCTCGTCGGCCACGTGAACGAGCTGGCGGCGACGAAGGCGCTGCTCGAGGGCGAGGCCAAGGCCGTCGAGGCCAAGGCCGGCGTCA
>DATHGS010000544.1:0-3451 GCA_035490155.1 Candidatus Methylomirabilota bacterium
CCTGCACCGAGCAGCCGATCGATCGCCCCGAAGACCCCATGGCCGAGCATCGCCGCGGCGCTCCGGCCGATGGCCGAACCGATCGCCTCACCGAGGCCGACGCTGAACAGGATGCCGGCGAGCACCACGAAGGCGCGGAGCGATGGCTCGATCGCGTTCAGCGGTGTCTCGAGGTGCGGCAGCGCCAGGATCGCGAGGGCACCGCCGCCGACCGCCCCGATGAGCCCGGTGAGCTGGGGCAGGGCCCCCGATCGGAAGCCGAAGATCGTCGCGATCGCCACGAGGGCGACGATGACGACGTCGAAGAAGTTCACCCGCGAAGTATGGACGAGGCAGATTGCCGGGCCTGTCACCGGCATTCGCCACACCGGGATAGCGTTCGTCGGATGCCCGTCCGATGCGAAGCCCGTCAGCTGACGGTGATCGTCACCGGGGTGGCATCGCCCTTGCCACCGGCCGAGATCGTGTAGGTCCCGGGGTCGAGCTCGCCGAGGTCGACGATCGTCGCCTTCTGCTCCGCGATCTCGATGCAGATCGCGTTTACGTCGCCACTGCCCTCGATCAGCTGGATCGTGATCGCTGTCCCCGATCGCTCGACCGTGACCGAGTCGAGGACGTTGCACGGCTCGACGCCGCTCCACCAGGTGACCTTGACGAGGACGTGGTGCCCGGTGACGGCGGGCTCGAGCCTGGCTGCGCCGACCGGCCGCGGATTCTGCTGACCGGGCCGTGGGATGACGAGCTTCGGCTGGCCGAACCCGGGATCGACCGGGGTGGGGTTGACGATCCCGCCGATCGGGCTGTTCGGGTCGGTCTGAGCCGGGTTGCCGGGCGCACCGCCGCCCGTGTTGCCGCTGGGGTCGCTGGACGGGGAAGCGGCCGGCGGACTCGGGTCGAAGGGGGCTGGGGAGCCGGACGGGGCCGCGGCGCCGCTACAGGCGCCGAGAAGGAGGACGGCCAGGAGGCCGATCACGACGGGACGCAGGACGATGGGGGTGGTCATGCCCCGCGAGACGACCGTCGACAGGCCTGAGTTCCGCTGCGTGGCGTATCCGTTCCAGCGGTCCGTCGCGATCCGCGATCGCTCAGCGAGCGCCGACGAGCGTGTTCACGCGTGCCGGATGCCTGGCCTCCCAGTCGCTGATCTCGGGCTCCTTGGCCAGCAGGTAGCCGAGCTCGTCCGTGCCGGCCAGGATCATTCGCTTGGCGAATGGGTCGATGTCGAAGTCGAGTGTCGATCCATCCGGCAGGAGGATGCCCTGCTCGGCGAGGTCGATCGTCAACTGGGCGTCCTGATCGGCCGCCAGGATCTCGAAGAGGCGCCCGTGAGTGACCGGATCGATCACGATCGGCAGGACGCCGTTCTTGAGGCTGTTGCTTCTGAAGATGTCGGCGAACGATGTCGACAGGATGGCCCGGATCCCCCAGGCGGTGAGCGCCCACGGGGCGTGCTCCCGGGAGGAACCGGCGCCGAAGTTGTCCCCGACGAGGAGGATCTGTCGACCGGCCATCTCTGGCCGATCGAGGACGAAGCGGGGCTCCCGCAACGATCCGTCCTCGTTGAACCGCCAGTCGCGGAAGAGCGCCTCCGCGAGGCCGTTCTTGTCGGTCACCTTGAGGTAGCGAGCGGGGACGATCTGGTCCGTGTCGACGTTCTCGGCCGGGAGCGGGATGACCTTGCTGATGAAAACGCCGTACGGCTCGGCCACGGTCAGCGGCCACCGACGGGCACGATCGCCTCGATGCCCGGGAGGCGGCGCGGATCCGCCACGACGCCGGCGATCGCCGATGCGGCCGCCGTCAGCGGCGAGGCGAGGAAGGTCCGGCCGCCCTTGCCCTGGCGACCCTCGAAGTTGCGGTTCGAGGTGGAGATCGCGTACTGGCCGGGCGACAGCTGGTCGCCGTTCATCGCGATGCACATCGAGCAACCGGCCTCGCGCCACTCCGCACCGGCGGCGCGAAAGATTTCGTGAAGGCCCTCGCGCTCCGCTTCCCGCTTCACCTCGTCCGAGCCGGGCACGATCATCACCCGGACGCCGTCCGCGACATGGCGGTCCTTGAGGACAGAGGCGGCCAGGCGGAGGTCGCTGATCCGGCCGTTCGTGCAGGAGCCGACGAAGACGACGTCGACCTTCTGGCCGAGGATCTCCTGGCCCGGGCGCAGGTCCATGTACTCGAGGGCATGCTCGAGAGCGCGCCGCGACGCCGGGTCGGGCTGACTTTCAGGCGACGGAACGCGTGACGTGATGGGGATCCCCATGCCCGGGTTCGTCCCGTACGTGACCATCGGCTCCAGGGCGTCCGCGTCGATCGTGATCGTTCGGTCGTAGGTCGCGCCGTCGTCGGTCGGGAGCGTTCGCCAGGCCGCGACCGCGGCATCCCAGTCGGCGCCCTGCGGGGCGTGCGGGCGGCCGGCGACGTACTCGAACGTCGTGTCGTCCGGGGCGATGAGGCCGGCCCGCGCGCCGCCCTCGATGCTCATGTTGCAGATCGTCATCCGCTGTTCCATCGTCAGGGCACGGATGGCGTCGCCGCTGTACTCGAACACGTGGCCGGTCCCGCCGCCGATCCCGATCCGGGCGATGAGGGCGAGAATCACGTCCTTGGCACTGACCCCGGGCGCCAGGCGGCCGTCGATGCGGACTTCGTATGACTTCGGCTTGCGCTGGAGGAGCGTTTGGGTGGCGAGGACCATCTCGACCTCGCTCGTCCCGATCCCGAACGCGAGGGCACCGAACGCTCCGTGGGTCGCCGTGTGCGAGTCGCCGCAGACGATCGTCATTCCGGGCTGGGTCAGCCCGAGCTGCGGCCCGATGACGTGAACGATCCCCTGGTCCGGCGACCCGAGGCCATGGAGCGGGATCCCGAACTCCTCGCAATTGGCGGTCAGCTGGTCGACCTGCGCGGCGGCCATCAGGTCGAGGATCGGCAGGTTCCGGGGATGGGTCGGGATCGAGTGGTCCGCGGTCGCGACGGTCCGCTCCGGGTGCCGGACCCGCAGGCCGCGCGCCCGAAGCCCGGTGAACGCCTGGGGTGAGGTGACCTCGTGAACGAGGTGAAGATCGACCGCGAGGACGGCAGGCGATCCCTCGTCCTGGCTGACGACGTGGTCGTCCCAGATCTTCTCGACGATCGTGCGTGGTTCGGTCATGAGGCGGCTCTTCGTGATTCAGCGCGGGCGGGACGTGCGGAAGGGTAGCAGCAGGATGGCGCTTCGAGCATCGACGACGCCTCGCGTCCGATGGTCCCGGCCCCACCAGTACCACTCACGTGGTGTGGAGGAGGTGAGATCAGATTACAAAGGGCCCAGCCATCCAATCTTTCAGGGGGCAACCCAACTTGTCGACCCGGCTCCGGGGGACCACGGACCGCGGCCGCCGCACGAGTTCAGGATCGGGAGGGGTACGCCTGACCAGCGAGAGTCGATCGACGATGCTGTTCGAAGCCGCCC
>DATHGS010000545.1:0-4845 GCA_035490155.1 Candidatus Methylomirabilota bacterium
GCGAACTCGAGGCCCTCTTCGCCGGATCGGGCGACAGCCACCTGGTAACCCTCCTGCTGGAGGGCGTACTGGATCCCACGAGCAACCGCAAACTCGTCCTCGACGATCAGGATCGTGGCGCTCATGGCCGACGACTGTACACCGGGTCCCGAGCGCGTGCGGAGCTCGCCCTTTGATACTCGGCCTGAGCGTCGAGCCACCTTTGCCGGTCGTGATAAGGTTGGCGCCGTTCCGGGCGCCCCGATGCGCACGCGTTGGTGAGTCGCGCCCCCGAAGAATTAGCCAGACCGAGGTCCACCCGAATGCCCAGCACGACCAGCCACGCTCGTCCGACGCTCGCCGCCACGCCGCGGGAGATCCTCGGCAAGCATGTCGCCAGTCTCCGCCGCGCCGGCCAGCTTCCGGCGGTGGTCTACGGCCGCGGCGTCGCGTCGACGAGCGTAACGATCGATACCCACGATTTCGAGCTGCTCCGGCGCAAGACCGGCCCGAACGCCCTCGTTGACCTCTCGGTCGACGGCAAGAAGTCCGACCCGGTCCTCATCCACGACGTCCAGGTCCATCCGGTCACTCATCGCCCGCTCCACGTCGATCTCTTCCTCGTCCGCATGACCGAGGAGCTGACCGTGGACGTGCCGCTCGTCGCGACCGGCATCTCGCCAGCGATCGAGAACGACGGCGGGACGCTCCTCCACGCGATCGAGTCGGTCAGGATTCGTGCGCTGCCGGATCATCTGCCCCAGTCGATCGAGTACTCGATCGAGAGCCTCGTCGACTTCGACACCACGATCCACGTCCGTGACCTGACGATTCCGTCCGACGCGACACTGCTGACCGACGCCGACGAGATTGTCGCCAAGGTCCAGGCGCCGCGCGTCGAGGTCGAGGAGCCGACCGCTGCCGAGGTCGAGGCGGCCGAAGGCGAAGCAGCCGAAGGCGAGGAAGGAGCCGAAGCGGCGCCCGCAACCGAGGGTTCGTCCGAGGGAAGCTCGGAGAGCTGAATCGGGACCGGCGTCAGCGCCGGTCCGTGAGCTCGCCGGTCACGGCCGGGTCCCGCGAGCGGTCACAGTCGACAACCGCAGCACGAGGTCCGCGGCGGGTCGCGCCCGAAGACGCCGTCGTAGTCCGGCCAGCAGCGCGTCCTGTTCGTCCGGTTCGAGGCTTCGAACGAGGTCCTCCTCGTCGAACGTGGTCATGAACCCGACATAGCCCTCGACGTCGAATGGGTGCTCCAGCAGCCCCGCTTCGGCGGTAGCCCCGGAGAAGCCCGCTCGACGCATCTGGGCGACCGCGGCTGGGACGCTCTCGATGTCTCCCGGTCGATCGTCCCAGTCGCGCGCCCCGATCCCGATCTCCTCCAGCGCCGCGTCAAAGTCGGCGTCGGGCCCGAAGGCTCGCTCGTCAGCCAGCCAGCTGACGTAGGCGAGCGTCCCACCCGAACGCAACACGCGGTGCGCCTCGCGCAGGGCACGGAACCGGTTGGGAACGAGCTGGAAGACGAACGACGACATGGCAACGTCGAACTGGCCGTCGGCGAAAGGCATCTCGTCGGCGAAGGCGACCCGGGTGTCGAAGCGGCGTCGGTCGGCCGCGTCGAGAAGTCGGTCGGCCTCGGCGGCGGCCACCTCGGCCATGCCGGATGACGCATCGACGCCGACGACCTCGACGTCCGGCCAGCGCCGAAGCGCGGCGATCGCCAGCGTGCCCGTGCCCGTCCCGATGTCGACGATGCGCCGTGCGCCGCCGGCGATCGCGGGCTCCAGGTGAGCCAGCACGCCGACGGCCTGCGGGGCGATGATCGGCGCCCACCAGCGAGCATATCCAGTCGCGATTCGGTCGTAGCGTTCCGCCTGCTCGGTCATGGCCGTCATCCTGCCATGCTCGCGAGCCGGCGGGTTTGGGCTGCGATCAACCTCGACAGGCGATCAGCGCGTGCCGATCAGGTTGCGACAGGGGCCGGCGGCAATGGTGGCGCCGCCCGACGGAGAAACCCGAGCCGGCGTGCGATCACGAGGCCAATCCCCAGGACGATGGCGAGGGCGATCAGCATCGGCAGCCAGACGATGGCGAACCAGATCCCGGCCGTCGTGAGCGTCTGGAGGAAGCCGATGAGGCTCGCCCCCGCCCGATCGACCTCGGTCTTCGGGTCCCACTGCGCGGCTGCCTTCTGGACCGCCGCGACCTCCGTCCCGAACGTCACGGCGAGCGTCCCATACGCAGCCTGGTTCTCGAGGTTCTTCTGCTGCGCGGTGAGCTGCTCGATCTGGCCGCGGACGTCGGTCAGGCGCGACTCGACCTCGAGCAGGTCGGAGATCTTGGCGGAGTCCGCGGCGTGGCGGACAAGGGCCGTTTCGCTCGCCTGGAGATTTCGAATGCGGGCAGCGAGATCGACGATCTGATGGGTCACCTCGGCGGCGTCGGTTTTTTCGCCGACCTCGTCCCCGAGGGAGCGGAGCGCGGCCACGGCCTCTTCCCAGCGGGACTCCGGGATCCGGTAGGTCACCGTTGCCACGATGCTCGTGCCGTCGTTCGACTGCTGGGAGGCGCCGATGTAGCCACCCATTCCAACGATCGCGTCGCGGGCCGCGTTCAGGCTCGTCTTGACGTCCTTGACATCGAGCTGGAGCGAGCCGGTCCGGACGATTCTGGCGCCATCCTGTACGGCCGCGCCACCGCTCCCGGTGCTACCGCTGCCTCCCGCGATCGGTGCCGGCGTTACGGGCGCTCCGCCCTGGCCGGCCTCGGTGCTGCTCCCGGTGCTGCCGTCCGCCGGGGCAGCAGCCGGCGCCGCTGCGGCGCCCCTGACCGAGAGGTCCGGAGCCGCCGCGCTGCCGGAGCATGCCACCACGAGCGAGGCCGTCGCGGTAAGGATCAGGGTGAGGACGAGGGTGCGTCTGGCACCGGCGGTCGGGAATCGCATCTGGCGTTCCTCCCAGGCTTGACCTGCGGCGAGCAGCGCTCGTCCGTGGCAGCTGCGGGACGCGGGTCCGGCGACCCTGGTTCCCGCCCCTCCGCCACACCTCGGCTGGCCCGGCCGTCTTCGACCCGCACCCAACAACCGCAGCCAGCAATCTGCTCCGGCGCCCGAGCGCGCCCCGACCGGAGGGATGCCATGGACCGGACCACCGCGACGCGAGCGCTGATCGGCGCGGCCCTCATCGGCCTCGTCGCCCAAGCGTTGCTGTTCCGAACGGCGCTCGGAATCAACGTCGTCCTGCTGACCGGCGCCGTTCTCGCAACCGGCGTGGTCATCGCCGGGCTCGCCGGCCGCGTCAACCGATTCGATCCGCTCGACGCCTGGTTGCCCCTCGGCGCGCTCGTCGTCGCCGGCATGATCGGACTGCGAAGCGACCCGACCGTCGTGTTTCTCGATGCGGTGACGGGTGCGACGCTTCTCGCCGCGTCGATGGCCGCACTTTCCGGGGCAGCGGTGACCAGGCGGTCCTCTCTGGCGATCACGATCCTCGGAACCATCGTCCTCGGTTGGATCTGCGTCGGGATCCTCCGTCTCTCCTTCGCGGCGCGACGACCCGCGGACGCGCCAGGTTGGCGGTCGCGGCTGCCGGCCTGGGCCGCCCCGATCGCCAGGGGCCTCCTCATCGCGCTGCCGGTTCTGCTCGTTTTCGTCGCCCTGTTCGCCTCTGCCGACGCGATCTTCGCGACCCTGGCCACGAACCTGTTTGCCTGGCAGGTCGATCTCGGCGAGCTGCCCATCCGACTCGCCCTCGCATTCCTCGTCGCGTGGCCTGTCGCCGGACTCCTCGCGGTGGGTGTCGGCGCCGCCGGGCTCGATCGACGGACCGCCGCCCCGATCCCTCGGTCGCTCGGCGCGGCCGCAGCCGAGCCGCTGCCGCTCTTTCCGGGCCTTGGTGTAACCGAGGCGGTCACGATCCTCGTCGCCGTCGATGTGCTCTTCGCGCTCTTCGTCATCCTCCAGCTCGCGTACCTCTTCGGCGGCCTCGACACGATGGCCGCCGGTGGCATCACGTACGCCAACTACGCTCGAGGTGGCTTCTTCCAGCTCGTCGCGGTCACGGTTCTCGCCGGAGGACTCGTCGTCTGCCTTCATGCCGTCGTGAAGCGGCGGACGCGGGCGTTCGTCGGCTCGGCGGTGGGTCTGGCCGTCCTCAACGTGATCGTCCTCGCCTCGGCCGCGCTTCGGCTCGCGCTCTACCAGCAGGCCTACGGCTGGACCGAGTTGCGTTTCTACATCGACGCCACGATCGCCTGGCTCGGCATCGGGATCGTCGCGGCAACCGTGCTCCTGGTTCGCGACCGGATGCGCTGGCTGCCACACGCGATGACGATCGGGGCCGTAGTCGTGCTCGTGGTCGTCAACCTCATCGGCCCGCTGCGGCTCGTCGCGAACGAGAACGTCGCGCGACTCCTCGACCCAAGTCGGGTGCCGCCGGATGGTCGCCGCGGCCTGGACGTCGAGTACATGCTGACGCTCACGGACGACGCGGTGCCGGCGCTCGTGGCCGCGCTGCCGGCCCTCGGGGGAGACGAGCATGCAGCGGTGGTGAGTTGGCTGAAGGATCGCCGGGTCGAGCTCGGCCGGCCCGAAATGACCGCCTGGCCGGCATGGAATCTGGCCCGCGAGGAGGCTCGTCGGGCCCTGGAAGCGCTCGCCGGAGGTTAGGCGGCGAGTGGGCGTCGGTTCCCGCCCTCCGGCTACACTCGGCCGGTGCACCTGCCGATAGATCCGCCGCTCGAGCCGATGCTCGCCAAGGCCGCCGACGGCCTTCCATCTGACGAGGGGTGGCTGTTCGAGCCGAAGTGGGACGGCTTCCGGGCCATCGTGTTCCGCGATGGCGACGAGGTCCTGATCCAATCGCGCGACCT
>DATHGS010000546.1:0-4826 GCA_035490155.1 Candidatus Methylomirabilota bacterium
TAGTCGAAGGTCGCGTGGACGGCGGGGTACGCCGGGGCATCCAGCTGGCCGACCTGCTCGGGTGTCTTTAGCGACACGAACACCGAGCGGAGCAGCGGCGACAGGAACGCCGCGAGGACGACGACGACGATGAACGTGAACAGGAACGACTTGCCCGCTTCCCTCGGCTTGAATTTGCGCCGCCGGACGGGGGTGCGTGGCGAGGCCGTGATCCCGCTCGTGAGCTCGCCAAGATGGGCATTCCGGTCGTCCTGCTCGAAGGTCGACGCCACCTAGCGTTCCCCGGCGTAGTAGACCCAGCGGCGCGAGGTCCGGAAGACGACCAGGGTGATCGCAAGGGTGATCCCGAACAGGAGCCAGGCGAGTGTCGCGCCGTACGAGAAGTTCTGGAAGTTGAACGCCTGCTTGTAGATCACGAGGTTGAAGAAGAGGGTCGAACCGCCGGGTTCGCCGGTCCCGTTGTAGAGGACGAGCGGGACGAGGAAGTACTGGAGCACATCGACGATGCCCAGGATCAGCGAGTAGAAGATGACCGGCGACATCATCGGCAGCGTCACGTTCCGGAGGGTCGCCCAGAACCCGGCGCCGTCGATCCGCGCCGCGTCATAGAGCTCGGTGGGGATGCCCTTGAGGCCGGCGAGGTTGACGATGACGCCGGCACCGATGCCCCACAGCCCGATGAACGCGAGGCTCGGATAGATCAGGGTCGTGTCCTGGAGCCAGTTCGGCGGATTCTGGATGCCGATGATCCGCAGGAACTCGTTGACCCAGCCCGTCTCGAGGTTGAGCATCCCCTGCCACGCGAGCAGGCCCGAGACGAACGGGATGACATAGGGCATGAAGAACAGCGTCCGGAAGATCCCCACGCCCTTCAGGTAGCGGCTGTTCAGGACGAGCGCGACCACGAACGGGATGACGATCGCGATCGGCAGGTTGAACGCGGCGAAGCGGAATGTCACCGCGAGGGATTCCCAGGTCTGCTTGTCGGCGAGCATCCGCTGGAAGTTCTCGAGGCCGACGAACCGGAGCGGCTGGTCCTGGGCGAGGCTGATGTTCGTGACGCTGAAGGCCAGCGACGCGATCATCGGAAAGAACGTGAAGGCCAGGAATCCGATCAGCCACGGCGACAGGAAGATGAGACCCCAGCGGGCCTCGTGGCGGGCCAGCGCGGTCCGCCCGAGCGATGGTCGGCGGAGCCATCGGCGCTGACCGACATTCCGAGGCTTCACCGGCTGGATTGGGACCGAGGCCAAGAGTCCTCCTCAGGGCGTTCTCCGCCCGCCGGGTTCGGCGGGCGGAGAGCAACTGCGGTGACGCGCAGGCTCGCTCAGGGAGCCTTGTCCCAGATGGCCTGCAGGTCGGTCTGGAGCGACGTGATCTCCTTGTCCATGTCGAGACCCGCGGAGTTGCCCCACTTCGTGAGGTACTTGCCGCCCGCTCCGACGAGCCCGAGGCTCTCGTTGTAGGCGGGCATGAAATCCTCGAAGTTGGGCTTGTCGGCGTGATCGATGCCGTCGACCGCGACTTGCCAGTCGACGGTGTTCTTGAACTGTGCCTGGAGCGCCGCGATCCCCGCGGCCTGGTTGGCCGTCCGGGCCGGGAACCCGCCGTAGGCCGTCAATAGATCCGCCGAGGCGTCGCCGAGGAGATAGGTAAGGAACGTAAAGGCCTCGTCCGGGTGCTTGGAGCCCTTGAGGATCCGGAACGTGTCGGCGTTGAACGCGGCGGTCGCGGTCCCGTTGTACGACGGGACGGCGGCGAGGTCCCAGTCATCGCCGGCGTCACCGACGCCGTACGTCGACCACAGGAAGTTCTCGCTCATGGCCGTGTGGCCGTTGAAGAACGGATAGTCCTTGGGGTTGATGTCCTTGCTCTCGAACTGCGGCCCGGTGAGGCTCACGTGGTCGGTCCAGATGGCGTTGTAGTAATACTTCCAGGCGGCCTTCCAGGCGTCCGGAATCGCAACCGTCTTGCCGTCACCGGACGCGAGCTTGCCCGGCCCGAAGTAGGCGCCCATGCCACGCAGGTCATCGCGCTGCAGCTCCAGGCCCCACTGGGCGATCTTCTTCGGGTCGAACCCGGCCTGGGTGGCGTCCTTGTTGTTCTTGTCGACCGTCAACAGCTTGGCGACCTTCAGGGCCGTGTCGTAGTTCCAGTCGACCTGGCTGCCGTCCGGCATCGTGTACTTGTCGCCGTATTTGTGCGGCGGCTCCTTGAGGCCGGCCTCATCGAACATGCCCTTCTTGTAGAACAGGGCCGACGGGTAGATCGCGAACGGGATGCCGACCTGGCCCTCGTCGAGCTTATAGATGTCGACCACGTTCGCCGGGAAGCCGGACAGGTCGTAATTGGTCTTGGCGATGAGCGGAGCGAGGTCGAGCCACTGGCCGTGGAAGGCGTTGGCGCCACCGATGCCGACCGGCCCGACGACGTCGGGGCCGTTGCCGGACTGGATCTCGGTCGTGAGCTGGCCGTTGGCCTGGTCGTAGGTCACGACCTCGAACGTGACGTGGATGTTCGGGTGCGAGGCGTTGAAGTCGGCGACGACCTTGTCCTCGACCGTCTTCTGCTCGGGCGCTTCCCCGCCACCCAGGCAGCAGTACCAGCGAAGCTCGACGACGCCGCCGGGGGCGGCGGATGCCGTTTCGGGGGCCGTCGACGCCGGGGCGGCCGATTCGCTCGCGACGGCGGCGGGGGACGAGCTCGCGGTACCGGATGGCCCGCAGGCAGCGAAGACGAGGGCGACCGCCGCAATGAGCGAGCCGACCCTGAGAAGCCTGGTACGCATGGTCCTCCTCTCGATGATCCGACCTTGACGCTCGAGCCGAACGTCGGCGCTGGTGCTGATCACGCTCCTCCTCTCCGTTTGGCCATTCCCGCGGGAACGGCTCCCCGCACCTCACCGTCGTTGCCGGCGGGGGCGGACGATGGCTCGACGTCCGGCCACCTGGCCCTGACGACGACCCGCTCGACGTAGTAGCGCGTCCGATCTCCACGGACGTAGCTCCGGGCGAATTCGATTGGTCGACCGTCCGCGGCGTAGGCGATGCCCTCGACGAGGAGGGCCGGGCGGCCTGGGGCCTGGTCGAGGAGGCCCGCCTCGCGGGTCCGCAGGAGGACGGGTTCGAGCGCCTCGCGGGCGCGGACGATCCGCGTCCCGTAGCGCTCGACCAGGAGGTCGTACAGGGAGTTGTGCTCGAGATCCGAGGCGAGCAGACCCGGGAACCGCTCGGCGGGCAGGTGGACCTGCTCGAGGAGGAGCGGCTCGCCGCCTGCCAGCCGGAGACGTTCGAGATAGAGGGTCGGCGAGCCGAGCTCGAGATCGAGGGCGGCGGCGACAGCCTCACCGGCCGACTCCGGCCGGGCGGCGATCAGGCGGGTCGCGGGGTCGAGTCCGCGGGTCAGCATCTCGTCGGCGAAGCCGCGATTGCCACCGAAATTCAGGTCGAGCCGCGGGTGGAGAACGAACGTGCCGCGGCCTCGCGTCCTCTCGATCCGCTGCTCGCGAGCCAGCTCCGAGAGCGCCCGCCGGACGGTGATCAGGCTGCACCCGTACCGCTCGGCCAGCTCGCGCTCGGCCGGCAGCCGGTCGCCCGGCCGCCACTCATTGGAATCGAGAGCGGAGACCAGGTCGAGGTAGACCTGGTGGTGGAGCGGGACGGGACCGAGCTCGAGCCGGAAGCGGGCCATCGTCGGGCGTGGATCCTCTTGCGAGCCGCTCGAATGGTGATAACGTTATAAGCAATCATTCCCGGTCCGCAGGGTCGCTGTCAAGATGGCGCGACCAGATCCACGTCGAAGACCGGGTCGATGGAGGGTCGGTGGGCGTCCGGATCGCGGTTGTCGGCGGCGGCAGCACGTACACCCCGGAACTGATCGAGGGCTTCGCTCTCCGCAACGATCGCGTGCCCGTCGACGAGCTGATCCTGCTCGACCCGGATCCCGATCGCGTCGAGGTCGTCGGGGGGCTCGCGCGGCGGATGCTGAACCGGCTGGACTGGCCCGGCCGTCTCATCCTCACGCCGGACACCGATGCCGCCCTCGACGGCGCCGACTTCGTCCTCATCCAGCTCCGCGTCGGCGGCCAGGCCGCCCGCTATCTCGACGAGACCCTCCCGCCCCGCCACGGCACGATCGGCCAGGAGACGACCGGTGCCGGCGGCTTTGCCAAGGCCCTCCGGACGGTGCCTGTCGTCCTTGATATCGCTGAGCGGGCAGCGCGACGCGCGGCTCCCGGCCACTGGATCGTCGATTTCACGAACCCGGTCGGGATCGTCAGCCAGGCCCTGCTCGACGACGGCCACCGGGCGATCGGCCTGTGCAACGTGGCGATCGGCTTCCAGCGCCGCTTCGCCGCGCGGTTCGGCGTCAGCCCGGAGCGGGTCCAGCTCGAGCACGTCGGGCTGAACCACCTGACATGGGAACGGGCGATCCGGGTCGACGGTGTCGACCGTCTGCCGGAACTGCTGGCCAACGATCTCGACGAGCTCGCCGCCGGTCTCGGAATGCCGGCCGATCTCGTCCGGGTCCTCGGGGCCATCCCCTCCTACTACCTGCGTTACTACTACCAGTTCGATGACGTCCTCGCCGAACAGCTGACCGACGGCCACGAGACGCGAGCCGAGGAGGTCATCGACATCGAGAACCGCCTCCTCGAGATGTACCGAGACCCGCACCTCGCCGAGAAGCCGGCGCTCCTCGCGGATCGCGGCGGCGCGTTCTACAGCGAGGCCGCCGCCCAGCTGATCGCCTCGCTCCACGAGGGCACCGGCGACGTCCAGGTCGTGAACATCCGGAACGACGGCGCGCTCGCGGGGCTGCCGGAC
>DATHGS010000547.1:0-2416 GCA_035490155.1 Candidatus Methylomirabilota bacterium
TCGCGTCGGCCGACGTGCGGCATCCGGTCGAACGTGAACCCTACGTTGCCTCCCCACGCGTACTCGATCCGGTATCCGGCGAGCTGAGGGTGGACCTCGATGAGGCCCTTGTGGAGGATCTCCGCCGTCCGGTCGACGGACGTCGGCAGGAAGCTCGCCCGGCCGCCGAAGATCATCCGCCGGTCCTCCGACACGTGCCAGTAGTAGAGGAAGTTCTTCGTGTCGAAGAAGGCGCGGCCCTTCGGGGAGAGTTCCCGTGCCAGTTCCTCGGGGAGTGGCTCCGTGGCGATGATGTAGCTCCCGATCGGGATGATCCGCCGCCGCAGCGACGGGACGAGCCCATCCGTGTAGCCGTTCGTCCCGACCACGACTTCCTTCGCGATGATCGCGCCGCGGGTCGTCTCGACGACGAGCCGGCCGTCGGCCTGGGTCCGGATCGACGTCGCCCGCACGCCCTCGTGGAGATCCGCCCCGGCTCGGTCCGCCGCCGCGACAAGTCCGGCGAAGTACTTGCCCGGGTGGAGCAGCCCACTGCCCGGGTAGATGAGCCCGCCGAAATAGGCGTTGCTGCCGATCTCTTCGTGCAGGCGTTCCCGCGGGACGAAGGACGCCTCGACGCCGACGAGCGCCAGGCTCTCGATCGCCTCGTGGAGATCGGCGACGTGCGAAGGTCCGTAGGCCAGCTCGAGGAAGCCCGTCTCGCGAAACTCGCAGTCGATACCCTCATCGGCGATCAGCTTTTTGACAAGCTGGTAGGCGGCCAAGGTCTCGCCGTAGAGCGCTCGGCCGGTGTCCTCGCCGTAGCGCTTGATGAGCGCCTTCGGGCCCCACTTGTAGCCCGGGTGGACGATGCCGCCGTTCCGAGTCGAGCCACCGAAACCGAGGTGCTCCGCCTCGAGGAGACTGACCGATGCGCCCTGCCGGGCGAGCTCCCGCGCGGCGTTGATACCGGTATACCCGCCACCGACGACGACGACATCTGCGGCATCGGGAAGTGGCCGGTTCGTCCGGTCCGGCAGCGCCGGCATCGTGGCGTGCCAGTACGGACGGCGCTCGAAGTCGCCGTTGATGGTCGATCGCGGCATCGCCGCAGCGTAGCCGAGGCGACAGCGGCCATGTTCACGCGGCCGAGTCGTCGCATGCTGTGAACCTCGGGCGGTGACGGCTCTGCGGTGAGCGCTCCGACCTCGACTCAGTCGACTCGCTCGTAGGCGAGTCGACCCGCTGCGATGGTCAGCAGCACGGGCCCGGAGAGCTCGTATCCGAGCAGCGGCGTGTTCTTGCCCTTCGAGGCGAGTCCGGCAGCGCTGACCGTCCAGGATTCCGACCGGTCGAAGACGACGAGGTCGGCCGGGGCGCCTTCGATGAGGCCGATCGATCGGTCGACGACACCGGACCCGAGGACGCGGGCCGGCCCGGTGGTCAGCGCCTCGATCGCCCGTGATAACGGCAGCAATCCGGCGTCGACCATCGCCAGCAACACCCCGAGGGCGGTCTCGATCCCGCTGATCCCGTTCGCGGCGGTCCCGAACTCGACGTCCTTGTCGACGGCCGTGTGTGGAGCGTGATCGGTGGCGACCGCGTCGGCCGTGCCGTCGAGCAGCGCCTCCCGACACGCGGCCGCGTCTGCAGCCGAGCGAAGCGGCGGGTTGACCCGCAGGGACGATGCATAAGGCTCTGCCGTGATGGCGCCGTCGGCCCACGGATCACCCGACGCGTCCCACGCCCAGCGCCGCGAGCCGGCGATCCACTCGTCGGTCAGGGCGAGATGATGAGGCGTCACGTCGCAAGTCACGGGGAGCCCGGCCGCTTTCGCCCGTCGGACCAGGTCGAGCGCGCCGGCCGTGGAGACGTGCGTCAGGTGGAGCCGCGCCGCGGGCACGTCGCGGACAACCTCCGCGAGGATCGACAGGTCGCGGCCGACCGCCGACTCCTCGGCCGCGGCCGGCCATCCGCGTAGCCCGAGGACGGTCGCCACGAACCCGTCGTTCGCCTCCGCATCGATGGTCTGGGTCGCGTCCTCGGCATGTTCGACGAGCGGCAGCCCGAGCGCCCCCGCGTACGTCAGCGCGTTTCGCACCAATGACGCGGACGCCACGCACGACCCATCGTCCGAGAACCCGACGACACCGGTGTCGGCGAGCTCGCCAAGCGCCGCCAGTGTTTCACCGCGGCGCCCGGCTGTGACGGCCCCGTAGGCGAGCACTCGGACCGGCGATCCGCTCGCGTCCGCGGCCGAGCGAACCCGGGCGAGGACACCGGGCTCATCGAGCGGCGGCGTCGTGTTCGGCATGAGGCAGACCGTCGTGAAGCCACCGTGGGCGGCGGCCGCGAGACCAGAAGCGATCGTCTCGGCGTCCTCATTGCCGGGCTCGCGGAAATGGGCGTGAAGGTCGATGAACCCGGGCGCAATGAT
>DATHGS010000548.1:0-7923 GCA_035490155.1 Candidatus Methylomirabilota bacterium
GCGTCGGTACTGAACAGGAGCTTGCTGGCCGGCGCCAGCCCGACGAGCTCGCGCACGATCGCGGTGAGGTCGCCGCCCGCGACGAAGAGCTGGACCTCACCGAAGTCGGCGTAGACGTTCGGGAACATCGCGGCGAGATACGCCATCGACCGCGCGTACGGGTAGCCGCTGTGGAGCAGCACGATCGGGGCGGCCCGATAGGCATCGGAGAAGATGAGCCGGAGCGCCGCGGGGTCGACCCTGGTGAGGTCGAGATCGGGATCGCCGAGGCCGGTATGGAACTGGATCGGGACCTTCTGGCGAGCAGACTCCTCGACTGCCGCGACGATGAGGAAGTCGAGCAGCGGCTTGGATTCGATCCGGAGCCTGCCGTCGCGGCGAGCCCCCTCGTGGACGGGCTTGAACGCGGCCGCGGCCGCGGCGCGACCGACCGACTCGATCTGCAGCCCGGACCGATAGGCGATGACCGACTTCATGCCGACGTAGCCGGAGCCGCGCAGGTCCGACAGCGACGCGCGATAGGCCTCGAGAAACCCGTCGAAGTCGTCCGATTCGAGGATCAGCCGCTCGATCAGCGGCTCGAGCCGCACGATCTCGCGGATCTCGCACGGGACCATGGCCCGCAGCTCGTCGAGGCTGAACGTCGTATCCGCGCCATAGCCGCTATCGATGAGCCACGTCCGGAAGTTGCCGCGCTCGACGACGTCGCGGGCCAGTCGCTCGACGCCGCGCTCCCGTCGGGCGGCGTGAACGGCGTCCGGCTCCGGGTCGCAGCCCAGGAACGACGCGAGCTCGCGGATCGCCCAGTGATAGACGAGGGTGTGCTGGACGTGATCCCGGGCCATCTCCGGGAAGTAGGTCTCGGTCAGGTGGTTGCGAAACGCCTCGTCATCCTGCGGCTGCTGGCGCAGCAGCGAGTGGCAGTGATGGTCGACGATCGGGATCGTGGACAGGTCGAGTGGCATGACTGCGGTCAGGTGACGGTCGGGTATCGCCGGTCAGTACTTGAAGAAGTGGTTCTCGAGCTCGAACGCCTCGTCCCTCTCGGCGTAGGCGGCGGCCTCGGCCCGCCGCACCTTGAGGTACTCGATCGCGAGCGGCTCGCCCAGGGCCGCAACGAGGACGGCGTCGTTCTCCAGTTCATCCAGCGCCTCTGCGGCGGTCTCGGGAAAGCGTCGGATCCCGCGGCGCGTGCGCTCGTCCAAACTCAGGTTTCCGGGATCCACGTCGACGGGGTCTCCCGGGTCGCGACCCTTCGCGATTCCATCGAGCGCGGCGGCGATCACACCACCGAGCGCGATGTACGGGTTGGCGCTCGCGTCACTCGCCTTGAGCTCGAGGTTCGCTGAGCCCTCGTCATCGTCCCAATAGCGACTGGGGACGCGGACGGCCGCCTCACGGTTCTCGATCCCCCACGCGGTGTAGGCGGAGCTCCAGTAATGAGGCTGCAAACGACGGAACGAATTGACGCTCGGCGTCGTGAGCGCCAGCAGGCCCGGAAGGTGGTGGAGCACACCACCGATCGCCGACTTCGCGAGCGAGCTGAGGCCGTTCGGATCCTCACCGTCGGTCAGGCGGTTCGTTCGATGCGCCGCGTCCCAGACGCTCCAGTGGAGGTGGGCACCGCTGCCCGCCTGGTTGGCGAAGGGCTTTGGCGCCAGGGACGCGACGAGACCGTGCTGGCCAGCGACCGCACGCACCGTCTGGCGGTAGATGATCTGGTTGTCTGCGGCGCGGACCGCGGGTGCATGGCGGATTGACAGCTCCTGCTGGCCCCAGCCGAGCTCCGGGTGTGACAGCTCGACGGTGAGTCCCTGGTCGGTCAGGGCGGCGATGATGTCCTGGATGACCGGCTCCGTCGACTCCATCCCGATCGCGCTGAAGCAGAGGCTCTGGTCGACCGGCACGTAGCCGCCTTCGGCGCGCAACGCGAGGTAGAACTCGTTCTCGAACGCCGCGTCGAACGAGAGATCCATCGCCGCCGCCCGGGCGACCATCCGCTGGAGGAACGCGCGCGGGTCGAGCGCCCAGGGCGAGTGATCGAGCTCGACCATGTTCACGACCATCTGGCCGCTGCGCGGGGCGTAGGGCAGGACGACGAACGTGTCCGGGTCCGGGACGAGCCGGATCTCGCCGACAGGGCCGTAGGTCGCATCCGGGGCGAGCGAATCGAGACTCGTGAACGACTGCATCCCCTTGACGAGGCCGATACCGCTCTGCATCCGCCGGGCGAGCTGCCCGATGTGGGTGCTCTTGCCACGGATGACACCGCCGTTGTCGCAGTAGAGGAAGCGGACCAGCTGGACTCCACGGTCCGTGGCCTGGGTGACGATGTCGTCCGGTGTCATCGGCGTGCCTCGATCGTGTCTGTGGGACAGGACTGGTCCAGTGACAGAGCTGGCCGCCGGACGCGAGCCCGAAGGCTTCGACCGGCGGCCAGGATCGTGTCGCTACGTGGTTACGGCGCGGGCACCTTCTCGGGCACCACTTCGGCGCCGAGCGTGAACTTGCCGCCCTCGACGTCGATGATCGTCACGCCCTTCTGGGGAACGTGGATGTTCGGCCCGAACGTCACCGCGCCGGTGATGCCCTTGAAGTCCTTCGTCGCCTCGAGGGCCGCCTTGACGGCGGCCGAGTCGGTCCCGTTGGCCCGCTTCACGGCATCGGCGAGGAGATAAACGGTGTCGTAGCCGAGGGCCGCGAACGCGTTCTCCGGGTCGTGGGTGTATTCGGTCTTGTAGGCCGCGAT
Source organism: Candidatus Methylomirabilota bacterium (assembly GCA_035490155.1). Classification (GTDB taxonomy): domain Bacteria; phylum Chloroflexota; class Limnocylindria; order Limnocylindrales; family CSP1-4; genus CF-46. Next base: position 2,750 of record DATHGS010000548.1, read on the forward strand.
GAACTTCTTGATCCCGTCCGTCCCGCCCGTGGCGTCCATCAGGGCGTGGGTCGAGAAGAAGACGTTGTTGGCCGCGGCTCCGGCAACCGTCAAGAGGTCCGGCGTGTCGTAGCCGTCGCCACCGACGATCGGGCCGGTGATCCCGGCGTCGCGGAACTGCTTGACGAGCGGCCCGATGTTGTACGGCATCGCTGCGACGTAGTAGAAGTCCGGCTTTGTCGTGAGCGCCTTGATCTTGGCGATCTGCGGCGAGAAGTCGGTCGCCTTGTCGTCATAGGACTCCTCGAGCACGATCTTCCCGCCGAGCTCCGTGAAGCGCGACTTGAAGTACTGGCCGAGAAGCGTCGTGTACTCGACGCCCTTGTCCCAGAGGAAATACGCGTTCCCGCCGAACTTCTTGAAGGAGAACTCCGCCCCGGCCGCGGCCTGGACGTTATCGCCGAAGCAGGCGAGGAACATCATGTCGCCGACCTGGGTGGGGATCTTCGGCGAGGTCGCGCCGACCGTGATGAACGGGATCTTTGCGGTCTGGAAGGTCGGACCGGACGCCAGGACCGAGTCGGTATCCGTGTAGCCGATCATCAGCGGGACCTTGTCCTGCTCGACGAACTGCTTGGCGGTCTGCGCGGTGACGTCCATCTTGTACTGACTGTCGTGGACAATGAAGTTGATCTGCTTGCCGAGCACGCCGCCGGCCGCGTTGATTTCCTTCACGGCCAGCTTGGCGCCGTTCGCGGCCGGCAGGTCGAGCGCTGATTCGTCACCGGTCAGGGCGAAGCCGCCGCCGATAGTGATCGTGCCGCCTCCACCCGCCGCTCCCGAGCCTGCCGGCGCCGCCGAGCAGGCGCCAAGGACAAGCGCAACGGCCGCCACCAAGGTGAATCGCTTCCCCCAGCCCGTGGGATTCATGGCCTCTCCTCCAAAACGCGAGCCAGTGCGTGACACGAATCGGACCGCGGGAGCGTAACCCAGAGATCGAGCCGATGAAAGCCCGCCGGGCGGATCGCTCGCGTCGCGGAACGGGTGCGCACGGGGTGGTCCCCGCACGCGGGGCGAGAATCGCGGTGCGGGCCGCCGTCGTCAGGAACGGGCCGCCGTTTTCAGCCGCCTTATCATTGCCGGGAGACCGAAACGGAACGTCAGTCGAAGGGGTACTCATGGTCGTTGCACCGCCGACACTGCGCACGGATGCGTTTATCGATGGCACGTTTCGACCGGCCGCGTCCGGCGCCCGCTTCGCGAGCGAGAACCCCGCCACCGGCCAACAGCTCGCCGAGATCGCCGCGGGAGACATCGAGGACATCGACATCGCCGTTCGCGCAGCCAGGCGCGCCTTCGACGCCGGGGTCTGGTCAAAGCGCTCCCCCACCGAGCGCAAGCAGGTCCTGCTCCGGTTCGCCGGCCTCCTCGAAGCCAACCTCGAGGAGCTCGCCCAGCTCGAGGCGCTCGATGCCGGCAAGCCGATCACCGACTGTCGCGAGGTCGACATCCCGGAGACCGTCCGCACCTTCCGCTGGTACGCGGAGGCCCTCGACAAGGTCTTCGACGCCGTCGCACCGACCGGGCACGAGGCGCTCGGGCTCATCATCCGCGAGCCGATCGGCGTCGTCGGGGCGGTCCTCCCGTGGAACTTCCCGCTGATGATGGCCGCCTGGAAGGCGGCGCCGGCGCTGGCCAGCGGCAACAGCCTGATCATCAAGCCGGCCGAGCTGACCTCGCTGAGCACGCTTCGGATGGCGGAGCTGGCGGCGGAGGCGGGCATCCCGGATGGTGTGCTCAGTGTCGTCCCGGGTCTGGGCGAAACGGCCGGCCAGGCCCTCGGTCGCCACATGGACGTCGACGCCCTGTCGTTCACCGGATCGACCGAGGTCGGCCGGATGTTCCTGCGCTACTCGTCGGAGAGCAACCTCAAGGAGATCGTCCTCGAGTGCGGCGGCAAGAGCCCGCAGGTCATCATGGCCGACTCGCCGGACCTCGACTACGTCGCCGAACAGGTGCTCTTCGCGGGCTTCATGAACATGGGCGAGAACTGCACCTGCGGCTCGCGCCTCATCGTCCACCGCTCCGTCCGCGATGAGCTGATCGACAAGCTCGTCAGCAAGACGGCCGATTGGCCGGTCGGTGACCCGCTCGACCCGGCGACACGGATCGGGCCGATGATCGAGCGGCCCCACCTCGACAAGGTCCTCGGCTACATCGAGGCGGGCCGCGCGGAAGGCGCCCGCGTCGTGGTCGGTGGCGGCCGAACCCTCGAGTCATCGGGGGGCCATTTCGTCGAGCCGACGGTGTTCGACGACGTCGACAACTCGATGAAGATCGCCCGCGAGGAGATCTTCGGGCCTGTCATCTCGACGATCCCGTTCGATACCGAGGAGCAGGCGATCGCCATCGCCAACGAGACGAGCTACGGCCTCGCCGCGTCGCTTTACACGACCGACCTCGACACGGCGTTCCGCCTGGCCCGCTCGATCAAGGCCGGGACAGTGTCGGTGAACTCGTACTCCGAGGGCGATATCACGACGCCGTTCGGGGGCTACAAGCAGTCGGGCTTCGGCGGCCGCGACAAGGGACTCGAGGCGTTCGACCAGTACACGCAGAAGAAGACGGTCTGGGTCACCCTCCGCTGAGGCCGTGGAGTCGATCCATACCCGCGGGGAGTATTGCGGGGGTTGTCAAGGCGCCCGATTTCGGCTAGAATATGCACACGGAAGGCGTGTCAAAGCTTGACACGCCCCTATGTATGTCCGGGACCTGGCGGGAGCGGACATCCAGGCCGAACCACTATGGCGGAGGGGTGGATCGGTCGAAAGCAACCTTGAGTCTTCGCGTCGAGGTGGCTCGCCCAAGCCGCCTGACGCCAAGTGGAGTGATCTTGATCCAGTTCGTCGACCCGATTTCCGATACAACCCTGAATGAAACCCCTGATTCGACGCCGGACGTGACCCCGGTCGTCACGATCGACGACCCGGATCTCGACCTTGCCGTCGTAACGGAGCCCGGAAACCTGCCGGTAAGCCCATTGGCCGTCGTGGCCGATGACGATGACGGCGCCGACGCGGCCGTCGAGGTGTCGGCCGACACCCTCGACATCGAGGACTCGACCCGGCTCTACCTGCGCGAGATCGCTCGCGTGCCGCTCCTCACGGCCGAGGAGGAAGTCGTCCTCGCCAAGGCGATCGAGCTCGGCCTCCGGATCCGGACCGAGCCGTGGACGGCCATCCTCGACCTTCACGAGTGGGCGTCGCACGCCACCGAGCCGACCGCTCGTGAGAAGCACGCCAAATACGCCCTCCCGCGTGGCGAGGAGGCAACCCGCATCGTGCGGGAGGCCCTCACGGACGACGGGGCCGGCGACCTGCTTGTCACTGCTCCGCGCTTCGGGTTCACCGAAGCCGTCAGCTCGGCTCCGACCGACGTGGCACGGGAGCTACTCGGGCGGGCCCGTGACCTGCGTGCCGTCTACAACGAGCGTCTCGACACCGAGGCGTTCCTCAACCTGCTCGACTGGGTCAATGTCGCCCGCAGCAAGGCGGCGGTCCGCGACGAGCAGTCGCTCGTGGCGATGTACACCTGGGCCCGCGACCAGGTCGCGATCCCGGCGCTCCGTCGCTGGATCGAGGCCGGCCACGATACCGAGCTCCTCGCCGAGCTCGGGTACCGGCCCGAGGCGTCGGGCGAGCCGGAAGGTCTCCTCGTCGAGATGGGTCGGACTGCTCGAGAGCACCTCACGTCGGCCAACCTCCGACTGGTCGTCTCGAACGCCAAGAAGTACATGAACCGCGGCATGAGCCTGCTCGACCTCATCCAGGAGGGCAATGCCGGACTGATGCGTGCCGTCGACAAGTTCGAATGGCAGCGCGGTTTCAAGTTCTCGACGTACGCGACGTGGTGGATCCGCCAGGCGATCCAGCGTGGTCTCGCCGATCAGTCGCGGACGATCCGGATCCCGGTCCATATGGTCGAGACCATGAACCGGGTGACCCGGACCCAGCGTGAGCTGACGGTCCAGCTCGGTCGTGAGCCAACGGCCGAGGAGATCGCGACGACCCTGTCCGAGGATCCCCGCTGGGCGATCACCGCCGACCGGGTCGACGAGGTTCGGCGCTACGGCCGCCTGCCCATCTCGCTCGAGACGCCGATTGGCGACGAGGGCGATACGGAGCTTGGCAGCCTGATCGAGGACCAGGATGCCGTCTCGCCGCTCGACGCGGTGACGGACCAGATGCTGCGCGAGCAGATCAAGCGGGTTCTCGACAGCCTCGAGGGCCGCGAGGAGCGGGTCATCCGGCTTCGCTTCGGCCTCGACGACGGGCGTCCTCGGACGCTCGAGGAGGTCGGGCACGAGTTCGGTCTGACCCGCGAGCGCATCCGCCAGATCGAGGCTCACGCGCTCCGCAAGCTGCGCCACCCGTCGCGCAGCCGCAAGCTCCGCGAGTTCGCCACGGAGTAACACGACGAAGCCGCCCCCGCGCCTGACCGATGCGTCAGGCCGGGACGCGCGGCGTCACGGCTGTTGGCCGATCCGTCGGCGCTGGCAGACTGTGGCCATGAATAATCTCGATCCCGCCGACGTGGACCGGCCCGTGGTCCACCAGCTGCGTGTCGTCGTCACAGCCTCCGACTACGACGATGCCATCCGTTTCTATCGCGATGCGCTTGGCTTGCCCGAACAGGCGGCGTTCTCATCCCCCGATGGGCGCGTCGTCATCCTCGACGCCGGTCGGGCGACGCTCGAGATCGCCGATCCCGGTCACGCCGCATTCATCGACGAGGTCGAGGTCGGACGGCGGGTGGCCGGTCACATTCGGCTGGCGTTCGAGGTCGACGACACGACATCGGCGACCGCGCGTCTGGCCGTAGCCGGCGCGACGGTGGTCGCGCCCCCGGTCCGAACGCCGTGGCAGTCGCTCAACTCGCGGCTCGAGGGTCCAGCCGGGCTGCAGCTGACGCTCTTTTCCGAACGCCCGGACGAGGCTGAGTAGGGCGCGGCTGGCAAACGGCTGCGGACCCGCCGGGCGGCTGTGGAACCGCCGGCGACGGCTCGACGTCCCGCGCCCAACGCGGCGCGGCCGCATTCAGCCTGGAGACCGCATGTTCGCTCGCCCGTCGCGTTTCCTGTTTGTGGCCGTCGTGGCCTTTCTCGCGGCCGCGTGTTCGGCCACGACGAGCCCGGC
>DATHGS010000549.1:0-2126 GCA_035490155.1 Candidatus Methylomirabilota bacterium
TCATCCGCTCTGCGACTTCGCTGCCCTCCAGGAGCGGCACCGGGTGCTGCTGCCAGGCGACGCCGTCGGCGCTCGTCCATGCGACCGGCAGATTCCCTGAACGACCGACCGCCACGGCGGTGCCGTCCCCACCAGCCGCGAGCGAAACCGGAAAGGTGAAATCCGACCTGCCCATCGAGTGGATCGACCAGTTCAGGCCATCCGACGACGTCCAGGACGCGGGAACCCAATCTGGAGGCACATAGCCCACCGCCACGAACCCGTGGTCAGGGAGCGCACTGACGTCCTCGATCATGGCCTGACCGGGGATCCGAAGGATCGGATGATCGCCGGTGTAGGGCGAGGCTGAAGGATCGACGTCGAAGTTCGTCGGCCTTTCGACGGAGGGCGCACGCGCCCAGTCGATCCCGAGAACCGGCGGGCCGGAGGGCTGAGCGATCACCGCAGCGGTCGACGGCCCGAGCGTCGGCGACGCTGTCGACCCGCACCCGCCGACAGCCGCGAGCGCCGCGCCGAGCGCCAGCGCGAGCCCAGGCACGCGCCGCCCGGAGACGCTAGGTGCTCGAGCTCTCGACCTCATCCCGTCCTCGCTGATCAAGAGACATACCGCCGCCTTCGCGGTGCCTCTCGGCACCGCAAAGCCATCGCCAGGGCCCACGGGTAGTGCGCCGTCGGGCCCAGGACACGTACCCTACCCGGCACGGGTCCAACGGGGGACAAAGCACACCACGTTCCGACGGGAGGAGAACGAGTGTCGATAGGTCGATCCAGGGCTGCCGTGGCGGCTGCCCTCTTCACCATCCTGGCGCTGTTGCCGATCGCTGCCGCGCCGGTTCTGGCCCAGGGCCAGGCGGGCGCCGAACAGTCCCGCGTCCTCAGCTACTGGACCAGGGAGCGGATCGCCAACGCGAAGCCGCGCGACTTCGTCCGCAACGCCGACGGCAGCTTCAGCCGCGCCAAGCCGACGCCCCAGGGAAAGCCTGGTGGCTCCGGCAACAACGTCCTCGGCGCGTCGTGGACCGGTGGCGGGGCCGTCCTCAAGCTGTCCGGCAAGGTCCTCTTCACGATGAACAGTGGTGACTACATCTGCAGCGGCACGCTGATCACCGACAGCGCAAACGACCGCTCGATCGTAGTCACGGCCGGCCATTGCTCCTACGACGCCGCCGACGGTGGCTTCGCCCGCAACTGGACCTTCTACCCCGAGTTCGACACGAACGCGACCTACACGTGTTCGCAGTCCAGGTGGGGTTGCTGGGTCGCGACCGCGCTGGCCGTACACAACGGCTTCGCGCAGTCGGGCGGCTTCAACACCCAGGCGACGACCTACGATTGGTCGTTCGCCGTCCTCAAGAACGGTGGCTTCGCCAACAACTTGGCCGAGACGGCGCTCAATGGGACGATGGCGAAGACGTTCACGGCTCCGGCCGTCGGCTCGCAGACGTTCAACTTCGGCTATCCGGCCGCCGGCAAGTACCACGGCTACGACCTGACGTACTGCTCCGACCAGATCTTCAACGACTCCCTCAACCAGAACCTCACGTTCGGCGTCGACTGCGACATGACCGGCGGCTCGTCCGGCGGTCCATGGCTCGGCGGCTTCAACACGAGCAGCGGGGCCGGCACAGTCGATTCCGTGAACTCGTACGGTTATGGCGGCCAGAAGAAGGAATACGGGCCGAAGTTCAACACGAACACCTCGGCCACCTTCAACGCAGCCCTGTCGGCCAACGCCAATACTTTGGTCGGCACCGCGCCGTAGACCACGCACCTGGACCCACGCGAGACGACGCCGGAGCGGTTCGAGCCACTCCGGCGTCGCCGTATCATCCCGCGATGACCGTCATCGACTGGTTGCTCAACTCCGATCCCTCGATCCGCTGGCAGGTGATGCGCGACCTGACGGACGAGCCGGCGGGCGTCATCGCCGCCGAGCGGTCACGGGTCGCGACCGAGGGCTGGGGCGCCCGGCTGCTCGCGCTCCAGACCCCCGATGGCCTGTGGGGCGGCAAGGCCTGGTCGCACGACTGGACGGACACGTTCCACGTCCTGGAGCTGCTCCGGCGGTTCGGGCTCGATCCCGAGAGCGAGCAGGCGCGGCGAGCCATCGGTCTCGTCCGCGAAAA
>DATHGS010000550.1:0-2431 GCA_035490155.1 Candidatus Methylomirabilota bacterium
GTCGGCGCCGGCGGCGGCTCGAACCCGTTCCTCCAGAAGCTCGCCACGGAGGGCGGCGGCCGTTTCTATGGAGCGGCGAACCCGGCGAGCATCCCCGACATCTTCCTCAAGGAGACCCAGCAGGTCGCCGGTCGCCAGATCGTCGAGGAGACGTTCCACCCGATCATCACCTCGTCGTCGCCGATCCTGCGCGGCCTCGACCAGGGATTCCCGCAGCTCCTCGGCTACAACGGGACGACCGCCAAGCCCGCCGCCCAGACCGTACTCGTGACCGCCCGCGACGATCCGCTTCTCGCGCAGTGGCAGTACGGCCTCGGCCGGTCCGTCGCCTGGACCTCGGACTCGACGGGTCGCTGGGCGCGGAACTGGATCGGCTGGGACGGCTTCTCGAAGTTCTTCAGCCAGCTCGTCGGCTGGACGTTCCCGGGCGAAGAGACCGGCGGCATCGAGGCGACCTTCGAGACCCAGGGCAACGAAACGCGGCTCAAGGTCCAGAGCGTCGCGGAGGACGGCTCGCCACGCGACTTCTACGCGACCGGGGCGGTCATCGTCGGGCCGGACCTCGTGCCACGAACCGTCAACCTGAACCAGGTCGCGCCCGGCGTCTACGACACGTCGCTCGGCGAGATCGACTCGGGCGCGTACGCCATACGGGTGTCGCAGACACGCCCGGGGTCGCCGGCCCTCGGGCGAACGATCGGCCTGGTTGCGCCGACGGCCGCCGAATACAGACTGCTGGGTGCCAACGATGCGTTCCTGGCCGTGCTCCGGTCGGCGACCGGAGGCCGGGTCGTCGACACGCCGGCGGCGCCGTGGGTCCACGACCTTGCAACGACCAGCACCTACACGGACCTGTGGCCGCTCCTGCTGATCCTTGCCTTGCTGCTCTGGCCACTCGACATCGCCCTCAGGCGGGTCTCTGTCGGCCGTCGCGAGCTGGCCGACGCGCGTCGCTGGGTCACCGGCGGCTGGCGTCGGCGGAAGGTCGCGCCGCGACCGGTCGAGATCGCCGGCATGCTGGCGGCCCGCGACCGCGCCTCGGGGACCGCCGCCCGTGCCGCGATGATCCGTGGCGACAGCGCCGCAGCGCCGGCCTCGACGACCCCACGGCCGGTCGCGCAAACCGCGCCCGTCGCCGCCCGAGGGGCCGAACGGGCTTCGTCAAGGCCGTCCGCCCCAAAGATCGCGCCCATTCCGGCCGCACCGTGGCCCGCTGCGAACCCGCCGGCGAGCTCCCCGCCAGCGCCGACCACCCCGACCTCGCCGAAGCCCAAGGAAGCATCTGACACGCTGGCACGGCTGCGCGATGCCAAGCGCCGAGCGCGAGGCAACTGACCGACCCCGCCACCCCGCGGCGCACCACTGGCTCGCCGGCGGCCCAGCCCGGCCGATGGTAGCCTCGGATCGATGTTCCCCAGACTTCGATCGGTCGCCGTCAGGCCGCGCGATCGGGTCGGCCTCGCTATCGCCATCTGCCTCCTGGTCGCCGGCTGCGGCGCGTTCACGACGTCGGCGCCAGCGGCAACCCCCGCGGGCTTCCAGGGCATCGCCAGCCTGCTCGTCCAGAACGGCCTCAAGATCGATCACATCGTCTCCGGCGACGCCGGCTGCGACGACCTGACGCTCAAGCGGACGGCCATTGCCCTCGATGCCTCGGGCCTCGACCAGGCGACCCCGACGCGTCTCTACATCTACATCTTTCGCGATCGGGCCGCGTTCGATCGGCTGCGCCAGACGATCGATGCGTGCGCGAGATCGTACGCGACGAACCCCGACGCGTTCGAATCGGTCGAGGCGCCCCCGTATGTCGTGGCTGGACCGGGCCCTTGGGGGGCCGGTTTCAAGGCAGCGATCAGGACGATCTTCAGCGAGGCTGCGGGCACCGGCGGCTGACTCCTCGAGAGCCAAAGCCGACCATCCTCATGGGCGGTCGAGAGGGTTCAGGAGCAGTGAAGACCGGTCTGGTCTAGTCCATACGAGGGAGTTTCGGCCCCATCGTCCCGGCGGCAACGGGACCACCGGGCCACGGAGGCAGAGCGTTTCCGCGGGGATCCTCGGGTCATGGCTTCCCGCACCCGACTCAATCGCCGCCTCATGCTTCCGTTCGCCCTCGCGATCATCCTCGCGGGCGAGGTCACCGGGCTGGCGCTGGCCGTTCGGCTTCAGCCGCTTCCGGCTGCCGCTCCGACCGCCAGCGTTTCCACGAGCGCGGCACGCCAGCACGCGGGCCCGGCAACGTCGATCGTTTCCACGGCGACTCTCGAGGCCACGCTCCCGCCGCGATCCGTCGAGCCCGGGTTTCGGGCCTCGTCGGCCACCCCCGCCGCGGCCCCGCCGCTCATCGCGCCCGTCGCGCCAGTCGCCAAGGCCACCGCGAAGTCAACACCCACGGCGAGCAGCTACCACTGGCGCAATCACGTCTGGATCCCGA
>DATHGS010000551.1:0-2292 GCA_035490155.1 Candidatus Methylomirabilota bacterium
GTCTACATCCCGGCGGCCGGCGTTCCCTGGTTCGTGACGCTCTTCGGCCGCGACACCCTCGTCGTGTCGATGCAGTCGATCTCGGGCTACCCGGAATTTGCCGCCGGGGCCCTCCGCCGATTGGGGGCGATGCAGGCCACGGCCGACGATCCGGAGCGCGACATGGAGCCCGGCAAGATCCCCCATGAGGTCCGTCACGGCGAGCTGGCCCAGCTCGGGATCCTGCCGTTCCAGCCGTACTACGGCACCCACGACGCGACCAGCCTCTACATCATCGTCCTCTCGTACCTCTACCAGTGGCTCGGCGACGAGGCCGTCCTCCAGCGTTACCTTGCCAACGCCGAGGCGGCGCTCCGCTGGATCGACCATTACGGCGACCGGGATCGGGACGGGCTCCAGGAGTACAAGACGCGCTCCTCACACGGCTACTACAACCAGGGCTGGAAGGATGCCGGCGACGCGATCCCGGAGGCCGACGGGAAACTGGCCGCGTTGCCGATTGCCCTGTGCGAGCTCCAGGGGTACGTCTACGACGCCAAGCTCCGGATGGGCGACATCTACGAAACCCTGGGGCGACCGAAGGACGCCCGGCGCCTCCGACGTGAGGCCCGGACGCTGTTCGATCTCGTCAACGACCTGTTCTGGTGGGAGGAGGAGGGGACGTATGTCCTCGGCCTCGACGGCTCGAAGCGCCAGATCAGGACGGTGGCATCGAACGCCGGTCATCTCCTCCAGTCTGGCATCGTCCCGACGGAGCGCGCCGAGCGGGTTGTTCGGCGCCTGCTCGCCGACGACATGTGGTCGGGCTGGGGGATCCGGACCCTGTCCTCCGACCACCCGGCATACAACCCGTTCAGCTATCACACCGGGACCGTCTGGCCGCACGACAATGCCCTGATCGCCGGCGGCTTCCGGCGTTACGGCTTCGACGCGGAGGCGGCCCGGGTCGCCAAGGGCATCTTCGACGCGGCCGAGCGGCTGGCCGGCTATCGACTGCCGGAGCTGTTCGCCGGCTTGCCGCGGGCGGAGGCGAGCTTCCCGGTCCAGTACCCCGGGGCCAACGTACCGCAGGCCTGGGCGGCGGGTTCCGTCCTGCGGCTCATCGCCATCCTCGCCGGCATCCACGCCACGACCGATGCGAGCGGCTCACGGGTCTACGTCAACCCGGCGCTGCCCGACTGGCTGCCGTCGCTGACCATCCGAAACCTCCGCGCCGGCCGCGGGTCGCTCGACCTGGCGTTCAGCGACGGCGACGTCGAGGTCCTGTCGAACACCAGCCCCTTCGAGGTGATCCACGCCCCGCCGCCGCGGATCCCTGCCGGCGACGATCGGTAGCCGGGATCGCGCCGGAGCTGGAAGTTTCGTCCGGGCGCTGTCTGAAGGGAAGCGTCGGACGAATGACATGCGGAACGCCGAATTCTCAGGCAGTTCTCAGGCCCTGGTGCTGTTCTGGGATCAGACAGAACCACCAGCGCCGACCGAAGAGGCTTTCCCATGACATCCAACAACGACAACGAGCGGACCTTCGAGCCGGCCTCGGGCGGACAGCCGCCGGCGGCGTGGCCGCCGACTGATTGGTCGACCGGTTCCGAGTGGCAGGCTGAACCGGCACCGAGCACCTGGGCCCCGCCGACGATCCCGTCCGAGTGGTCGGCGCCGACCTCGACCGAACCCCGGGCAGCGTGGGCGTCGGAGCCGAACGAACCGACCCCGCCCATCGCGACCAGCCCGACGACCCCGACCAGCCCGACCGTGAATCCACCGACCGCCAACGCCGCGCCTCCGACGCCGGTCGCCCCTCCGACCGCCAGCTCGGGCGCCCGCCGATCGCGCGGGATCAAGTCGATCCTCGCCGCCGGCCTCCTGTCCGCGACGCTCGCGTCCGTCGGTACGACAGCCCTCGTCGGCGGCCTCCGCGGCGCGACACCGGCCGCGACGACCCCACCTGCTCCGACGGCAAACGCCGCCGTGACCGGGAGCCGGGCTACCACCGAAGACCTGACCGGCATTGTCGCGACGGCCCGCCAGTCGGTCGTGACGATCACCGCCGACGGCCTCTCGACGAAGGGCCTCTCGCCCTTCTCCGTGCCGACCACCGGCGTCGGATCCGGGATCGTGCTCACGTCGAACGGCTACATCCTGACGAATCGCCACGTCGTCGAGGGCAGCTCGTCGCTGCCGGTCGCGCTGATGGACGGAACGGAGTACCCGGCGACCCTCGTGAAGGAGTCGACGACGACCGACCTGGCCCTCATCAAGATCAGCGCCAGCGGTCTCGTCGCCGCGACGATC
>DATHGS010000552.1:0-5179 GCA_035490155.1 Candidatus Methylomirabilota bacterium
AGTCGACCGGCAGCAGCGCCTTCGTCCTCGGCGTAATCGCCGCCGCGACAGCGTCCGGTTGGATCAGCAGGGTCCCCGGATCGATGTCGGCGAAGCGCGGCTCCGCACCGACGTAGAGGACGGCGTTGGCGGTCGCCACGAACGTCATCGGCGTCGTGATCGCCTCGTCGCCCGGGCCTAGCCGCGCCGCGGTCGTCGCGCCGTGCAGGGCGGCGGTCCCGGAGCTGAAAGCGACCGCGTGCCGGGCGCCGCTGAACGCCGCCAGCTCGCGCTCGAAGGCCGGCACGCGCGGTCCGGTCGTCAGCCAGTCGGAGCGGAGGGCGGCCGTGACGGCCGCGACGTCGTCGTCGTCGATCGACTGATGTGCGTATGGCAGGAATTCCCGCCGAACCGGCTCGCCGCCATCGATGGCGAGTCGGGCAGGGGCAGGCACGCGGACGTGACCCTCGGCGCCGCTCATCGGAGCGCCACCTGGGCGGCCTGCCTGTCCGCCATCCAGGCCCGGACCCGGGCCAGGCCGTCGTCGAGGGCAACTTCCGGCCGCCAGCCGAGCACCTCCGCGGCCTTGCGCGGATCGCACCGCAACACGGCGATCTCGCTCTGGGGGTGAATGTGCTCGACGTGGACGATCCGCGAGGGATCGCTCTCGATCGCGGCCGCCAGCTCGTTGACGCTGACGTCGGCGCCGGTCCCCGCGTTCAGGATGAGGCCGGTGGCCGCGTCCGACAGGAGCGCGTCGCAGACGAACCTGGCGCAATCGGAGGCGTACAGCAGATCGCGCGTCTGCGTTCCGTCGCCGTAGATCCGCAACGGCTCGCCGAGAAGCGACATGCGGCTGAAGATCGCGACGACGCCGCCCTCGCCAACGGATCGCTGGAAGGGACCGTACGTGTTGAACGGCCGGACGACGGTCGTCGGCAGCCCGTACGCGTGGAAATAGGACAGCGTCAGAGCCTCGCCCGCGAGCTTCGAGGCGGCATACGGCGAGGCGGGTCTGGTCGGGTGATCCTCGGAGATGCCCGCCGGCGTCGTCGCCCGGTCGTAGACCATGCACGTGCTCATGAACAGGACCCGGGCTCCCGACACTCGGGCTCCCTCGAGCAGCTGGAACGTGCCGACGACGTCATTCTCGAACGTTGTCGCCGGGTCGTCGATCGAGTCCTGGACGGAGATCGACGCGGCGAGGTGGGCGACCGCGTCGACCGCGCCGGTCCAGCGTCGGCAGGCAGCGGCATCGCGGACGTCGCCTCGCTCGAACGGCAGCAGACCCGGACGGCCGGCGAACTCGGCGAGGTTCTCCACGTCGCCCGCCACGAGGTTGTCGATCGGCAGGACGGTGTGGCCGCGGTCGAGCAGCTCGCCCACCACCCAGCGGCCGATGAAGCCTGCCGCTCCCGTGACGAGGATCCTCACGCCGGCCGCCCTTCGGCCGCGAATGGCGCCGCGAACGACGCGGCGAAGGTCGCCTCGACGAGCGACCGAACCTCGCCTGCCGAGATCCGGTCGACACCGTCGGAGCGATAGGCGCCAACCGGCGCCGAGGGCGTGTCGCGGTAGGCGTCGACGACCTGCGGCAGCGATTCGATCGACGGCAGGACGGCGTACATCTCGCCGATGTCGAAGGCGCGCCGCGACTCGTCCTCGGTCATCAGCTCTTCATACGCCTTCTCGCCGGGGCGCGACTCGATCGCTGCTGTGACGATCGAAGCGGGATCGCGGCCGGCGGCCGGGGCGGCGACCGCGATCGCGGCCGCCACCAGGTCCGACAGCCCGGCCGCCGGCATCTTGAAGACGAAGACCTCCCCGCCGCGGGCAACCTCGGCCGCCCGGATCGCCAGCTCGACCGCGCGGTCGGTGGTCATCACGAAACGAGTCATCGCCGGGTCCGTCACGGTCACCGGCCCGCCCGCCGCGACCTGCCGGAAGAACAGGTCGATCGCCGAGCCGCGCGACCCGAGGACATTGCCGAAGCGGACGCTCGCGAAGATCGTCGTGTGGGTGCCGCGGTAATTCGTGGCAGCACTCACGAGCTTCTCGGCGAGGAGCTTCGAGGCTCCCATGACCGAGGTCGGGTTGGCAGCCTTGTCGGACGAGGTCAGGATCATCGTCCCGACGCCCGCAGTGAGACAGGCATCGATGACGTTCTGCGTCCCGACGACGTTCGTCTGCGTTGCCTCGAACGGGTTGTACTCGCCGGATTCGACATGTTTCAGCGCCGCGCAGTGGAAGACGGTGTCGATCCCCTCCATGGCCCGGGCCAGGCGATCGCGATCGCGTACGTCGCCGATCAGGAACCGGACGTCGCGACGGTCACGGAACTGTTGGCGCTGGTAGAACTGCTTGGTCTCGTCGCGCCCGAACACCCGGACCACGTCCGGCGCCAGATCGACGAGGCGTTCGACGAGCCGCGCCCCGATCGTGCCGGACCCGCCGGTCACGAGGATTCGTCGGCCGCGGAAGGTCGACCTGTCGATGATCGGGTTCCTCCAGGTGGTCGGGTCGTGGCACCGTTCGGCTGCCGAAGCGGCCGATCGACATCGGCCCCGGTCCGGGCGGCGCCGAATGTGCTGATCCGTGGGCCGCACGGGTCCGCCGTCGGCCGGTTCCGGGACGGACATAGAGTACGATACCGGCCGCGTCAGACCCCGACCGACCAACCCCTTCCTGCAGGACCTCATGACCCCATGACCTTCCGAGCCAAACCCGTCGCGACCCGTCCGTCGCGATCGTCGCGCGACGGCGGGAGCCGGCGCAACTTCTACCTCAACATCGGCTTCGGCCTGGCTGTGGCCATCGCGGTCGCCATCCTCGTCGGAGTGGCCGTCGTCAGGTTCTACAGCGATCATCTCGCGGCCGCCGCGACGGTCAACGGCCAGGCGATCTCGAAGGACGACTTCAAGGATGCGATCCAGATCGAGCTCTGGAAGCTCCAGCAGCAGGTCGCGCGGGTCAACGCGGCGGTTGCCGCCGGCCACCTGACAAGCGCCGAGGCAAACGCCCAGATCACGTCGATTCAGTCGCAGGCCCAGACCAGCCAGGACGGCACGAATCCGCTCGTCTCGACGGTGCTCGAGCGGCTGATCGACGCCCGGATCCAGTCCGGCCTCGCGGCGCAGGAGGGGGTCACGGTCACCCCCGCGCAGGTCGACGGCAAGATCGTCGAGGAGTCGACGACGCCCGAATCCCGCCATGCCTGGGTGATCGCGGTCGAACCGGCGGTCGACACGGGCAAGACGGTTCCGACGGACGCCCAGAAGGCGGCCGCCAAGAAGATCGCGGACCAGGCCCTCACCGACATCACGACCGGCGGCAAGAAGTGGGAGGACGTGGCCAAGACGGTCTCGACCGACACCTCGAAGGCGACCGGCGGCGATCTCGGCTGGATCGACAAGACGTCCTCGGAGGACCAGCCCTATCTCGATGCGATCTTCGCTGCCGATCAGGGAAAGCCGACGGCCGTGATCGAGGGCAAGGACGGGATCTACCGCATCGGACGCGTGACCGAGATCGCGCCCGCGTCGGTCGACCCTGCCTGGCTCGACAAGATCAAGGACGCGGGTCTCAAGGTCGAAACGTATCGGAGCCTGGTCCAGGCCGAGGTCGTCCGCCAGGCGCTCGAGGACAAGATCGTCGCGGACGCGAGCAAGCCAGGCCCACAACGGCACGTCCTCGCGATCGAGATCCAGGCGCCCCAGACGACACCCGGGGCCAAGGCGATCAAGGTCCGCCACATCCTCTTCTCCCCAAAGCACGACGCGTCCGGTGCCTCGGCATTGCCCTCGGACGATCCGACCTGGTCGGAGGCCCAGCTGGCGGCCCAGGCCGAGTACGACAAGCTGAAGGCGGACCCGTCGAAGTTCGACGAGCTCGCACGCAAGGACAGCGACGAGCAATCGGCCCAGGGCGATACCGGAACCGGCGGAAAGCTGCCGTACTTCGACGAGACGAGCCAGGTCGACCAGGCCTTTCTCGATGCGATCCTGAAGGACGGCCTCAATCCGGGCGATCTCCTGCCGCCCGTCCGGAGCGCCTTCGGCTGGCACGTCATCCAGGTCATGTACCGCCCACCGGATCTCGACCAGATGAAGAAGATTCGTGACCAGGCGGTCGCCGGCACCGACTTTTCGCAACTCGCCCGGGACAACTCGGAGGCTCCGGAGGCCGGCAAGGGCGGAGACCTCGGGTTCCTCGCCCAGGGTCAGCTGGACGCCCGACTCAGCCGGGCGATCTTCGCGACACCGATCGGTCAGGTCAGCGATATCGTTGAGATCCCGAACGTCGGGACGTTCCTCTTCAAGGTGCTCGCCGAGGAGCAGAGGACCCCTGACGCGACCCAGCTCGATCTCCTCAAGCAACGAGCGTTCACGAACTGGTATGGCGAGAAGAAGGATGCGGTGACGATCACCAGGAATCTTCTCGACGAAGCCGCCACGCAGTAAGCGACAGTGCTCGACGCGCTCGTCGCCGAAGCACGGCTCCGCTGGGGTCTCGACCTCGCGGCTGGTCTCCAGGTGATTGCCGTCGAGCGCCTCGTGGCGACCCCGATCGAGCCGTCGCGACCAGTCCTGATCGTCCCGTTGGCGACGCTTCGCGCCGGGGCCGGAGCGGGTGCCGGGGCCGACGGCGCCGTGGAGCCTGCGCCGTTGCCAGGCCGACACGGGCCGGGTGGTCGCGACCCGCTCGCCGTCATCCTCCGGCTCTACCCGGCGGATCATCCGGTCGGGCGGTTCGGGGCCGCGGAGGTGGGCACCGTCGGCGAACTGATCGCCGCGGATCTGCGCGGGCCGTTCTACCTCGCCCCGGTCGCGCCTGAGCTGGCCGTCGCGAGTCCCTGGGCGATGCCCTGGATCTCCGACCGGCTGCGCCGGCCGGATGGCTGTCCGTGGGATCGCGAGCAGACCCACGAGTCGCTTCGCAACCACCTCCTCGAGGAGGCGTACGAGGTGTACGACGCGCTCGGTGC
Organism: Candidatus Methylomirabilota bacterium; assembly: GCA_035490155.1. Classification (GTDB taxonomy): domain Bacteria; phylum Chloroflexota; class Limnocylindria; order Limnocylindrales; family CSP1-4; genus CF-46. The sequence goes on from DATHGS010000552.1 coordinate 4,964, forward strand.
CGGGGCAACGCCGGCCCTCGCCGAGGAGCTCGGCGATCTCCTCCTCCAGGTCATCCTTCACGCCCAGCTGGCCGCGGAGGAAGGGGTCTTCGACCTGACCGACGTCAACGCCGCGATCGCCGCCAAGATCGTTCGCCGCCATCCCCACGTGTTCGGTGACGCGGAGGTCCGGACGGCATCGGACGTCAATCGCCAGTGGGAGCGGATCAAGGCCGA
>DATHGS010000553.1:0-2409 GCA_035490155.1 Candidatus Methylomirabilota bacterium
TGATCGTCCGACGCGAGGCATCGGCCGGTTGGGCGCTCGGGGCGATGGCCTTGATGCTCGTCCTGGGCTCCGGTGGCGACGACATCCTGTGGGCCTTCCAGTCGGCCACCATCGGCGCTGTCGCGGCTGGGATCGGCGCGATCGTCGTCGCGCCTCGTCGGCCGGGCATCGGGGCCGCCCTGCTCACGATCGCCGTCGCGACTTCGGGCGCGAGCCTCGCCTTCTTCGTCGGGACCGGGGTCCGCCTGCTTCTGACCCGACCTCGCGCGCTGCCGTGGCTGTTGATCCCGGCCGGGCTCTACCTCGCCTGGTACCTCACCTTCGGCCACTCGGGTATTACCGCGATGAGATCGCCGAGCCTGGAGGGCGTCCCGGATTACATGGCGGTCGGGCTGTCGGCGGCAGCCGCGGGCGCGCTTGGCTCGACGAATCTTCTCGTCGGGATGGTCGCCTGCGTTGTCATCACGGTGGCGGTGGTCCAATTCTGGCCCGTCCCGTCGGTCGTCCTCGCCCTGCTCGTCGCCGGTGTGGCGTTCTTCTTCATCGCCGGCACCGTCAGGGCCGAGCTCGGTCCGGAACAGGCGGCCGCGTCGCGCTATGTGTACATCGTCGCGCCGACATTCATCGTCACTGGCGCCGTCCTGCTCGCTCGCCTGCCGAAGGCCATCGGTCCACCGATCGGAGCCGTCGTCCTCGCGTTCGCGTTCATCCTGAACCTCGGGCTGCTGTTCGAAGCCCACGACCGACTCGTGTCGAAGATCGCCTGCGAACGGTCGATGACGCCGATCGCCCGAGGCAGCGCCGGCAATCCCTGCTGATCAGCCGATCCTCACAAGCGCCGACGCCGCTGCCGACGCCCCGACGCCAGGCGGCCAGCTGCCCCAGAATTGGAGCCCATGCGACCCTTCCGGTTCCTCGCCGAGCCGAGCGGCATCATCGATGGCAAGGCACTTGCCGAGCGCGCCCGACAAGCCGAGGCGATCGGGATCGACACCCTCGTCAAATCCGATCATCTCCTCGACCTGCTCGCGCCGATCCCGGCTCTGGCGACGATCGCGGCGGCGACGAATCGGCTGCGAATCAGCGCCTTCGTCTTCAACAACGACCTCCGCCATCCCGCGGTCCTCGCCCAGGACCTCGCCACCCTAGACGTCCTGAGTGACGGCCGGCTCGATATCGGCCTCGGCGCCGGCTGGAACGAGCCCGAGTACAAGGCGATCGGCCTGCCGTTCGACCCGGTCGGAGTGCGCGTGTCGCGCATGGAGGAGTCCATCGCCGTTCTCAAGGGCCTCCTCGGAGATGGCCCCTTCTCGTTCCAGGGGAAGCACTACACGATCACCGAGATGGACGGCCAGCCGAAGCCGATCCAGCGTCCCCATCCGCCGTTCTTCATCGGCGGCGGCGGTCGACGAATCCTGTCGATCGCCGGGCGGGAAGCGGACATCGTCAGCCTCGCTCCACGGCTCCTGAGCGGCCAGCGCGGCGATCCTCTCAGCATCACCTGGGCAGGAACCGAGGAGAAGATCGGCTGGGTCCGCGAGGCAGCAGGCCAGCGCTTCGGCGATCTCGAGTTCAACGTCTACCCGACGCAATGGCCGATCGTCGTGACGAACGACCTCCGCGGCGAGGCGCGCAAGGTGATCGACAAGATGAAAAGCCGAACCGGGGTGGAGCTGACCGAGGACGAGGTGATCGCCGCGCCCAACATCTTCATCGGCTCGGTCGATCGATTCGTCGAGAAGTTCCAGGAGCTCCGCGAGCGGCTCGGAATCAGCTCGTTCATGGTCGGCGAGATCGACGAGCTGGCACCGGTCGTCGAGCGCTTGGCCGGAACCTGAGAAGCCCTCGCGTGTCCTATCCGCTCCGCTGGGATCCCGAGCTGACGAACGCCGAAAAAGGCCCATCTATCCTGCGCGATCCGCTGAGGGCGAGCCTTGCTGCCGCGAGCATCGCTCTCGCGATCGGCTCCGTGAGGCCGTGGGCGGAAGGGACGGCCGGCGGCCAACCACAGGAGTTCGGCGGTTTCGACGGCGCGGGCGACGGGGCGATCCTGCTCTTCTTTGCGATCTGTCTCCTGCTCATCGCCCGTGATCGCGGCTTCCTCCACGCCCGCGACGGCGCTCGCCGCTGGACGCCGATGATCGTCGGGATCATCTGCCTGGCCGACTGGTTCATCGCGCGACAGCAGGTCGAGTTCCAGATCGCCCAATGGGTCAGGCCGGGCGGGACCGGGGCGCTGGCTCCGGGCTTCTATCTCGCGGGGCTGGGCGCGCTCACGGCAGCCGTGGTCGGGTCCTTCGCGGGCCTCCGTCATGGCGAAGGAAGGGATGGCGGACCGGCGTCGCTCCTCCGGCGGCCTCGCCGCTCCGATATCCCGACGCTCGCGACAACGATCGGGGCGCTGGCTGG
>DATHGS010000554.1:0-10717 GCA_035490155.1 Candidatus Methylomirabilota bacterium
GTCTTCCCCGAGTTCGCGCCACCGAGAGTCGAGATCCAGACCGCATCGCTGGGGCTGTCCCCGGCCGACGTCGAGGCGTTCGTCACGATTCCCCTCGAGCAGGCGCTCGCCGGTGTCGAGGGGCTCGATGTCCTTCGCTCGAAGTCGGTCCCACAGCTCTCGTCGATCGAGCTGATCTTCAAGCCCGGTACGGACCTGCTGCGGGCGCGGCAGCTGGTCCAGGAACGCGTCACAGCGGTCACACCGTCACTGCCGACCTGGGCGGCGCCGCCGTTCATGATGCAGCCACTGTCGGCGACGAGCCGCGTCATGAAGATCGGCATGTCGTCCACGTCGATGTCGGTGACGGACATGTCGCTGATCACGTACTGGACGATCAGGTCCCGACTGTTGAGCGTGCCGGGCGTGGCCAACGTCCCGATCTGGGGCGAGCAGCTGAGCCAGCTGCACGTGCAGGTCGTGCCGAAAGAGATGGCCGCGCACCATGTCACGCTCGATCAGGTCATGGAGGCCACGGCCGAGGCGCTGGACGCGGGGATCCTGTTCTTCTCGGAAGGCCACGTGATCGGCACCGGGGGCTTCGTCGACACGGCGAATCAGCGACTCGTGGTCCGGCACGTCCCCGCGATCGTCGGAGCCGACGACCTCCGGCATGTGAAGGTCGCCGCCCTGGACGGCAAGCTTGTCAGCCTGAGCGATGTCGCCGTGATCGAGAAGGGGCACCAGCCGCTCTTCGGTGACGCGGTCGTGAACGACGGACCGGGGCTGCTCCTGGTCGTCGAGAAGTTCCCCTGGGCCAACACGCTCGACGTGACCCGGGGCGTCGAAGAGGCACTCGATGAGCTGAAACCCGGCTTGCCCGGGATCGACTTCGATACCACGATCTTCCGGCCGGCGAGCTTTATCGAGATCGCCGTGTCGAACCTGACAAACGCGCTGCTGGTCGGCAGCATCCTCGTCTTCATCGTGCTGATCTTCTTCCTGTTCGACTGGCGGACCGCGCTCATCAGCCTCGTCGCGATTCCGCTGTCGCTGACCGCCGCGGCCCTGGTGCTCTACTGGCGGGGGACCACGATCAACACGATGATCCTGGCGGGGTTGGTGATCTCCGTCGGGGTCGTGGTCGACGACGCGATCATCGGCATCGAGAACATCGTGCGGCGCCTTCGCCAGCACCGCCTCGAGGGGAGCACCAAGTCGACCGCCCTCGTGATCCTCGAGTCGTCGGTCGAGGTTCGCAGCGCGATCATCTACGCGACGTTCATCGACATCGTCGCGATCGCGCCCGTCTTCTTCATCGAGGGCCTGACGGGTGCGTTTTTCCGGCCCCTCGCCATCTCGTATGGCCTGGCCGTGCTGGCGTCGCTCTTCGTGGCCCTCACGGTCACCCCGGCCCTTGCCCTGATCCTGCTTCGCAATGCGCCGGTGGAGAAGCGCGTGTCGCCGATTGCCTTGCAACTGCAGCGTGGCTACCAGGCCGTGCTGACGCGGGTCGTCCGGACGGCACGGCCTGCATTCGCGGCCGTCGCCGTCATCGCCCTCCTTGGCTTAGCGGTCGCGCCGCAGCTCGGACAGTCGCTGTTCCCGACGTTCAAGGAGCGGGACTTCCTGATGCACTGGATCAGCCGCCCGGGCACGTCGCTGCCCGAGGAGAACCGGATCGTGCTCGCGGCCAGCCGCGAGCTTCGGTCGGTGCCTGGAGTTCGCAACTTCGGAGCCCACATCGGCCAGGCCCTCCTGGGCGAGGAGGTCGCCGGGGTCGACTTCGGGGAGAACTGGATCAGCATCGACCCGGCGGCCGACTACGAGGAGACGCTGGCGGCGGTCGAGGAGGTCGCCGCGGGGTACCCGGGCCTCTTCCGGAATGTCGAGACCTACCTGAACGAGCGGATCGACGAGGTCCTCACCGGATCGAGCGACGCGATCGTCGTGCGCATCTATGGCCCCGACCTCGCGATCCTGCGCGACAAGGCGAACGAGGTCGAAGCTGCTCTGACGAAGATCGACGGGATCGACGACGTTCATAACGAGCTCCAGGTCGAGGTCCCGCAGCTTCAGGTGGAGGTCGACCTCGCCGCTGCCCAGCGCTATGGCATCAAGCCCGGCGACGTTCGCCGGGCGGCGGCGACCCTCGTCTCGAGCGAGGAGGTCGGCGACATCTTCGGTCTCGGGAAGGCGTACGACGTCCACGTCTGGAGCACCCCCGAGACTCGCGCCAACGTCAGTGACATCGAGGCCCTGCCGATCGATACCGCATACGGCCAGCAGATCCGCCTCTCCGACGTCGCCAGCGTGCGGATCGCGCCGACGCCCAACAGCATCGTTCACGAGAACCTCGCCCGTCGCATCACCGTCGGCGCGAATGTGAAGGGTCGCGACCTTGGCGCGGTCGTGGGCGATATCGAAAAGACCCTCGGCGAGATCGACTTCCCGCAGGGCTATCACCCGGAGATGGTCGGCGAGCTGGCCGAGCGTGATGCTGCCCAGAGTCGCCTGCTGCTCTTTGCCATCGGCGCCCTGATCGGCGTCTTCCTGCTGTTGCAGGCCTCGTTCGGGCGGACTCGCCTGGCGCTCCTGACCATGCTTACCCTGCCGTCGGCCCTGGTGGGCGGCGTGCTCGCGGCCTTCATCACCGGGGGCGTCGTGTCCCTGGGCTCGCTCGTCGGGTTCTTCACGGTCCTGGGAATCGCGGCTCGCAACGGGATCATGATGATCAATCACTTCCAGCATCTCGAGCTCGTCGAAGGCGAACCCTTCGGGCCCGGACTGGTCGTGCGCGGCGCACGCGAGCGACTGTCGCCCATCCTGATGACCGCCCTCGCGACCGGACTGGCGCTCATCCCGCTGGCGATCGCCGGTGACCTGCCCGGCCACGAGATCGAGCACCCGATGGCGATTGTCATCCTCGGCGGGCTCGTGACCTCGACGTTGCTCAACCTGTTCATCACTCCGTCGCTCTACCTGCGCTTCGGACGCGGCCGAGAAGCCGAACCCACGGTGGCCGCCAGCTCGGAGCCGGCCTGAGACGCCGCGTAAACAAAGGCGAGCGAAGCCCTCGCGACGAACGTCGCGGGCTTGAGCCGAAGTCAATTGGAGGGGAGGCTGTCATGTCAGGGCGCCGGATCATCTCGGCGGCAGCGGTGTCGCTATGCGTCCTGTCCAGCTCGGCCTGCGGAACCACCGTCGGGCCGTCCGCGACTGCGTCTCAGTCCGCCGTGCCGGCGGCCCCATCGTCGGCTGCGCCTGCCGCGCAATCGCCGGCCGCGCAGCAGTCGACCGCTCCGGAGCCAGGTTCGCCGGCCACATCCCAGGGTGTTCAAACCGCCGGAGAGGAGTCGGTCACGGAGGTCTTCGACCCAACCAACTTCACCGATCCGGCCACGATCGACAATCCCTGGCTGCCGTTCGTCGCCGGCACCCAATGGACCTTCGAAGGATCCGCCAACGTCGACGGCAAGCGGATCAAACGACGTGTCGTCAACACCACGACCGATCTCACGAAGGTCATCAACGGCACGCGGGCCGTCATGAACTATGAGCTCGATTACGACAGCGGCGAGCTGGTCGAAGCCGAGCTCGCGTTCTTCGTCCAGGACGACGACGGGACGATCTGGCACCTCGGCCAATACCCCGAAGAGTACGAGGACGGGAAGTTCGTCGAATCGAAGACGTGGCTCGCCGGGTTCGAGGACGCGAAAGCCGGGATCACGATGTTGGCCGATCCGCGGCTCGCCACACCGAGCTACTCCGAAGGCTGGGGGCCGAAGGTCGGCTGGACGGACCGCGCCCGCGTGTTCGAGGTGGGCTCGAAGACATGCGTTCAGGCAGGTTGTTACACCGGCGTTCTCGTGGTCGACGAATTCAACAGGGACGAGCCCGACGCCCACCAGCTCAAGTACTACGCCGGCGGCGTCGGCGGCGTCCGGGTGGGCTGGGCCGGCACCAACGAGGAGGAGCAGGAGACGCTCGAGCTGGTCAAGGTCGTCCATCTGGATCCGGACGCACTCGCGAAGGTGCGCGCCGCGGCCCTCGCCCTTGAAGCGCACGGGTACGTCACGAGCAAGGACATATACGGCAAGACGGAGCCGGCCCAGCAGAGGTGAGGCGGGCCGGCAACCGTCCGATTGATGAGTCTCGCATGCGGCGGCACGGGCGCTCTGTAGACTTCGGCGTGCCGCATGCGTCGATCCAATCAGCGTCCAACCTGGCGTTCCGGCGCAGCGTGGATAGCGCTCGTCCTGACTGCCTGCGCGCCGGCGGCGGGCGCATCGACCGTCCCTGGCCAGCCTGGATCCGGGCTGACCGCGTCGTCGTCGGGCGTATGCCAGGCGATCGGTTCGCTGCCCGACGCAGCCGCGGCCGAACGAGCATTCATCAACGTGGCGCACCAGGCGCTCCACGGCCTGGCCGCTGACAATCGGCTGGACCGGCCGATGTCGGCTCGGGTCCTGGAGACCATGCAACGGGTCGAGGCCGATTTCAGTGGGGCCACGGATGAGCCTTCACTGGGCCTCGACCTGGCGGCGCTCCAGGCTGCGGCCGATGCGGCGTTGCGTGCGATCGGCGAGGAGGTCCCGGCATGCACGCAGTGAGCGGCGTCTTGCGGCGCCGGCTGCGTGGCGGGATCGCCGCAGCCGCGCTTGTCGTTCTGGCCTCGTCGAGCTGCGCCGCGCCGGTGGCTTCTCCGCTGCCGACATCATCGATCACCGGCAATGCCATCGTCGCCGAGGTCGCCAGCTACCAGCTGGTTGCCAACCAGCCCGGGCGGCTGCTCGTCGCGCTCCTGACCGCCGACAACCGCTGGGTCAGCTTTGGAAGCGTCGCGGTGAGCTTCGCCTTCCTGGGCGACGCGGTTGGATCGCCGTCACCCGGCGTCGTCGCGGCGACGAGGGCCCCCGGCGCTGTCATGGGCGACTCGATCGCCCGGTTCCTGGCGATCCCGGGATCGCCAGAAGGGATCGGCCGGGGGCCGACCCTCACTTACCCTGCCGACGGCCGCGGCGTCTACGCGGTCGAGTCGATCACCTTCCCGAGGGCGGGCTACTGGCAGGTCGTCGCCCACGGCAAGCTGGCCGACGCTTCGCCGTTCAACGCCGACGCGGCCTTTGCCGTTCTCGCGGAGCCTTCCGTTCTGACGGTCGGTGCGCTCGCACCGCACACCGACAATCCGGTCATCGGCGACCCGGGCGTTGCGCCCGTCTCAATCGATTCACGTGCCGCGGGCGGGGCCCCGATCCCGGATGCTGCCCTTCACGCGACGTCGATCGCGGACGCACTCGATGCCGGACACCCGGCGCTCGTCGTCTTCTCGACGCCGGTCTACTGCGTCAGTCGCTTCTGCGGGCCCGTGACCGACCTGGTCGCGGAGCTGGCCGCCACATATGGCGATCGTGCCGACTTCATCCACGTCGAGATCTACCAGGACTTCGAGGCCGGCAAGGTCAACCAGGCGGCTATTGACTGGTTGACGCCCGCCAGCGGCGACATCCGCGAGCCATGGACATTCCTCATCGGCGCCGACGGGCGGATCGCCGCGTCGTGGGACACGGTCGTGACACGGGGCGAGATCGAGCCGCTGCTCCAGGCGCTGCCGCTCAAGTAGGCGATGCGATCAGGCGCCGTGCGCCGCGTTCAGGATCCGCCGCGTTCAGGATCCGATAATCGCCCGCAGGTGCTGCTCCATGAGATCCGCTGTCATCTGACCCAGGTAGCGATCCCTGATGACGCCATCGCCACCCACGAAGAAGTGGGATGGCAGGCCCCAGCCGCCGTACAGGGTCTTGACCGCGGCCGTGGGATCGAGCCCGATGGCATAGTCGAGGTCCCGGTCGAGGGCAAAGGCGCGGACCGCCGCAGCCGGCTCCTGGACGTCGATGGCGAGCACGGCCAGGTCCTGGCCCCGGTGCGCGCGATATGCGGCGCGGATGGCGCCAGCCTCGTCCTGGCACGGTATGCACCACGTTGCCCAGAAGACGATCCAGAGGGGCTTGCCGGCGAAGTCGCCGAGCCGAATCGGCGCCCCGTCAAGATCCCGGAGGAGCGCCGTCTGGGCGTCGGCGCTGATGAAATCCGGAGCCGACTGGCCGACCCCGGGGCCGACCGCCGCATTGCCGGCAGCGGGCGAGCCGCCATCGCCAGTCCGCGATGGGCTCAACGGGCCGCCCAGTGGCCGGGTCGAGACGTAGAGTGCCGCACCGACCAGCGCCACGAGAACCAGCCCGATCGTGATTCGCCTCGCGCTCCGGCGCCCGCTCGGATCGCGGTCAGGTCGGTCCGACGAATCTCCGAGCGGTGGGTCCTCCATCGCGGCAGATACTAGCCGCCGCCGGATGCAGCGGACCGCTAGCTCTCGTCGTAGACCAGGTTGTGCTCGACGGCGTATCGCGTCAGCGCGACCCGACCATGCACGCCGACCTTCGATGCCATGTTCGAGAGGTGGCGCCGGACCGTGTGGGCGCTGATCCCGAGGGCGCGACCGGTCTCGACGGCTGTCCGCCCGGCAGTCACCAACCGGAGGACCTCGATCTCGCGCGGGCTGAGCCGATCGGCCTGCCGCAGCCACCGCAGCGAGTCGACCACGACGACCGATGCGACCACCGGGTGGACGTAGTGCTGGTTGTTGGCGACCGCCCGGAGTGCGGCGATCAGGTCCGAGCTGGCGGCTCCCTTTACGACGTAGCCGGCCACGCCGGCGAGGAATGCCTGGCGGACCGTCTCGCCGTCGTGATGCATCGTCACCGCGATCACCCTGATCCGGGGATGACGCTCCACCAGCTCCCGCACGAGCGTGACCCCGTCGGACCCATCGAGGGTCAGGTCGACCAGCATGATGTGCGGCTTGCCGAACGCCGCCATCGAGAAGGCGCCATCGAAGTCGCTCGCCTCACCGATGACCTCGACGTCCGACTGGGCCTCGAGGATCAGACGGAGGCCCTCGCGGACGAGGGCGTGGTCATCGACGATGCCGACACGGATAGGAGCCATCAGCCGGCCACCGTCGCGGGCGCGAGCGGGAGGGAGACCGTCACGCTCGTCCCGGCGTCCGGTGCCGACTCGATCGAGATCTGTCCGCCAAGGAGGCGCGAACGCTCCACCATGCCGGCGAGCCCGATGCCCGATTCAGAGATCTCCGCGGGGTCGAAGCCGCGCCCCTCGTCCGCCACGACCACGGTCAGTCGCCCGTCCTCGCGCGCGATCGACACTCTGGCCCGCTGCGCGCCGCTGTGGTGGGCGGCGTTGGCCAGCGCCTCCTGGATGATGCGGTAGACCTCGACTGTCGCGGTCGCCCCGAGCAGGTGCAGATCGCCGGCCTCGTCGTCGGCCTGGACCACCACCGGGAAGCCGGACCGCGACGCGAGGTCCCGCACGGCGGCGACGAGACCGCGCTCCTCGAGGCGCGCCGGCCGAATGCGATGGGAAAGGTCCCGCGTTGCCCCCAGCGCCGTGTCGGCCATCGTTCGCGCGGTTGCAACGTGACGGCGGGCGACGGCCCCGTCGGGCTCGGATTCCGCCGCGTCCAGGGTCAGGGTCAGCGCCGTCAGTACTTGTCCGACGCCATCGTGGAGCTCGCCGGCGATCCGGCGCCGCTCGTCCTCCTCCACGGTGAGCAGCCGCTCGCTCGCTCGTCGGAATAGTGCCGCGTAGCGTTGCGAGGTGGAGTTACGCCGCTCCGCCATCCACGCGACCAGGACCGCGATGACGAACATCAGCGGCCACTCCGTCAGCTCGATCGCGGGCTCCTTCAGCCCGAATGCCCCCGCATCCGCGTACACGAGGAGCGGGATCGAAGCCAGCCCCACGCGCAACAGGGTGTCACGTGGGCCGGACAGGAAGGCGTGCAGCACCAGCAGCACGAAGACACAGTGGAACAGGAATTCCGCCGAGATGACGGTGCTGGTGTAGGCGAGAACGATGAAGCCGATGGCGGCGACGTCGAGCAGCCACTGGACGAACCGCGGGCTCGTGCGCAACCACACCAGCGATCGATCCACCCGATCCTGCCACGAGTGACGGCCTTCCTCGGGCGCGCCTTCGATGGGCGCGCCGTCAAGCCGAACCGCAACCTCGGGCATGCCCGGCGGGGTGTACGCAGGGATGGTCAAAACGTCCCTCCGAGAATGGCTGGTTGCGAGTATAGAAGGCGGGGCAACCGACATCGATGCTACTCGACGCCAAGGCGGCATTCGGCCCGCGTGGTCGTAATCAGGCGGCTAGCGCGAGGAGGAGACAAGGTGTCGGTAACCGTGCGACGAGGATTGGCGTTCATTGCGATCGCGGGTCTGCTGGCGGCCTGTTCGACGCCGGCGGCGTCAAGCGGCGGCGGAACTGGTCCAATCTCCGCGACCATCAAGGAATGGCAGATCAGCCTGAGCTCGACAACCCACAGCTCCGGCCCGATCACCTTCAACATCGCCAACAACGGCGACAAGGAACACGAGTTCGTGGTCCGCAAGACCGACAAGTCCGCGGATGCGCTGCCGTTGAACGCCGACGGCGAGGTTTCCGAGGACGCCCCCGAGCTGACCGAGGTCGGCGACCCGAGCGAGGTCGCGGAGATCAAGTCCGGAAGCACGGACCGCACCCTGACGGTGACACTCCAGCCGGGCCACTACGTGATCTTCTGCAATCTGCACGTCGAGGAGCTCCTCCACTATCAGAAGGGCATGCACGTCGACCTCACGGTCAACTGACGGCGATGCCCCTGATCACGAGAGCCGCTCGATGAGCGGGTGCCCGGATCTGTCCGTCTGCGCCGAGGAACGGCTCGTCCCGTGAGTCCACGGCGCCATCTGCTGACGGCCGGCGCCGTGTGGGTCGTACTTTCAGTCCTCGGTATCGTCGTCGTCGCGGGTCTCCAGATCATCCCGGTCATCGCCTCGCGTGAGGCCGCGATCGAGAACCATGCGTTCGTGTTGCTCACCGCGGTGTCGGTACCGGTCCTGATGCTGGTCGTCGTCGGGCTGGTGTACGCGGCGCTTCGCTTTCGGGCCCCCAATGGAACAGCCGACGGGATGGCGGACGGGATCGTCGACGGCCCGCCGATCCACGGCCACCGCGGGTTCCAGGCTGCCTGGCTTGCTATCAGCCTGCTGATGGTTCTCGGCCTGTTCGCGTACGGGGCCGTTGGTCTCGTCGAGATCCGCGGCGCCCAGGCTGCGGACTTCGAGGTCCAGGTCGAGGCGGAGCAATGGGCCTGGCACTACGCGTACGCCAACGGCGTTCGCTCGACGGAGCTCCATGTCCCGGTCGATCGCCGGGTGCATCTCGTCATCAAGTCGGACGACGTGATCCATTCCTTCTGGGTCCCGGCGTTCGGCGTCAAGCAGGACGCGGTGCCGGGTCACCCGACCCAGATCTACGTGACGGCGACCCACGCCGGGACCTTTCCCGGCATGTGCGCCGAGCTGTGCGGCCTGGGCCACACCGGGATGACGACCACGGTCGTGGTTGCCGACCAGGCAGCCGTCGACGCCTGGCTGAGCAATCAGCCGAAGCCCTCACCGAAGCCATCACCAAAGCCCTCACCGGAGGCCTCAGGCTCGTGATAGCCACACGCGTGCTCGCCGCGGCGCGGACGTTCGCGCCGCGAAGCCGTTCGTTCGTGCCCAGGCCGGGACTCCCGCGGGCGATCCTCGGCGCGATCATCGGGTTCGCCCTGGGAGGCGGCCTGGCGGCCGAATTGAAGGCTGAGCCCGGCCAGATGCTGGCGCTCGCGTATCTCTTCGGGCTGGCCGGTTTCCTGCTCGGTGTCGGCGCGTTTCGGTTCTGGCTGACGTGGGCCGTCGGTCGCGAGATCGACGTCGCGGAGGAGCACGCGGCTCATGGTCGCGCTGGCGAGTGGCAGCGCTACTTCCGGTTCACGACGGACCACAAGGTCATCGGCGTCCAGTACCTCGTCACCGCGTTCGTCCTGTTCTTCACGGCGGGGACGGCGGCGATGTTCATGCGGTTCGAGCTTGCCCAGCCGGGGATCGCGACGAACAAAGAGCTCTACAACACGATCATGAGCACGCACGGCGCGATGATGATCACCGTGGCCCTCGTCTCGATCATCGGCGGCCTTGGCAATTACCTGGTCCCGATCATGATCGGCGCTCGCGACATGGCGTTCCCGAAGGCGAATGCGCTCAGCTACTGGATGTTGCCGCTGGCGATCCTGCTCGTGGCCATCAACCCGCTGCTCGGCGGCTTCGATTCCGGCTGGACTGCCTATCCGCCCCTCAGCCAGCAGGCAAACCTGGGTCAGCAGGCCTATCTGATGGCGTTCGTCACGGTCGGCGTCTCGTCGATCCTGAGCGCGATCAACTTCCTCGTCACGGTCTTCCGGATGAGGGCCCCGGGCATGTCGCTGATGCGCATGCCGATCTTTGTCTGGGCGTTGACCGTGACCGCGACGCTTGCGCTGGTTGCTACGTCGGTCGTTGCGGCTGCCTTCACGATGCTGCTCTTCGATCGCATCCTGGGAACCGCGTTCTTCCGGGCGAGCCGCGGCGGCGACGTCATCCTGTTCCAGCATCTCTTCTGGTTCTATTCCCACCCGGCCGTCTACATCATGGCCCTGCCCGGCCTGGGGGCGATCCTCGAGGTCGTCCCGGTCTTCGCCCGAAAGCCGCTGTTCGCGTACCCGCTGGCGGTGCTGTCGTTCATCAGCATCGGGGTGATGAGCTTCATGGTCTGGGCCCACCACATGTTCGTCAGCGGTATGGCCGAGTTCTTC
>DATHGS010000555.1:0-8705 GCA_035490155.1 Candidatus Methylomirabilota bacterium
GCCGCCGCCTCGCCCGAGGTCGAGCTTGTCGCGGTCACCTGCGTGGCGGGAAACGTCGACGCCCGCCAGGTCGCCATCAACACGCTGGCTGTCCTCGAGCTCGCCGGCTGCGGCAACGTCGAGGTCGCTCTCGGGCGAGAGGTGCCGCTGGTCAGGCCGCTCGAGACCACGCCGGAGACGCACGGCCCGCGCGGGCTCGGCTACGCGGAGCTGCCGCCGGCCGCCCGGAGCTTGTCCGATCGTCACGCTGTCGACCTCCTGATCGAGGAGGCGCGGCGGGCGCCAGGAGAGATCACCCTCGTGACGCTCGGGCCGCTGACGAATCTCGCGATCGCCGTCCTCCGCGAACCGGAGCTGCCGCGACTCTTCCGGAGTTACGTCCTGATGGGCGGCGCGTATCGGTCGCCCGGCAACACGGCGCCGACGACCGAGTGGAACATCAACGTCGACCCGGACGCCGCCAAGGTCGTGTTCGGCGCCTGGGCGGCCGCTCGCGCCGCCGATCCGTCGGTCGGTCGGCCGGTCGCTCTCGGCCTCGATGTCACGGAGCGGGCGAAGATCCTGCCCGACCACGTCGTCGCCCTCGCCCGGCGGGCGGGAAGCTCGCCGGACGACTCGCTGGCTCTGGCCCGCGGCGAGGACCCGATGCACGCGACCCGCTCCGTCGCCTCGAACCCGATCGTCCGCTACGTCGCCGATGCCCTGAGGTACTACATGGAGTTCCACTCGCGCTTCGACGGCTTCTACGGGGCGTTCATCCACGACCCGCTGGCCGTGGCGGCGGCTCTCGACTCGAGCCTCGTCCGGACGGAGGCGCTGGCGGTCGACATCGAGCTGGGCGGGACGCTGACGACTGGCGAGACGGTGACCGACTGGCGCCGGAGATGGGGCCGCGAGCCGAACATCGACGTTGCCGTCGAAGCAGACTCGACGGAGTTCCTTGCCCGCTTCGTCGAACGCGTCGGGCGGCTGGCGGCGGAGCGTGCGGCAGTGCACACTGAACACGGAGGGTAGTCACCGCGCCGACGGACCCGAGACCATCGGCGCCCAGCGTGGAGGAAGGATGAACGGGCAGTTCAGCACGCGCGTCATCACGCTCATGCCGGTCGCGATCGCGATCAACATCGTCCTGGGAGTGACCGTCCAGCAGGTCCTCAAGCTGCCGATCTACCTCGATTCGATCGGCACGATCCTCGTCGGGGTCCTGGCGGGACCGCTCGCCGGAGCGTTGACCGGCATCCTTTCGAACCTCATCTGGCAGTACGCGCCGGGGATCGGCGGCGGAACGATCGGCCCGTTCGCCGTCACCGCCGGCGTGATCGGGTTGCTCGCCGGCCTGTGGGGCCAGCTCGGCGTGTATCGGTCGCGTCCCGCAAGCGGGACGTCGCTGTGGCTGCCGACCGTGATTGCGGTGGCCATCATCCTGTTCCTCGCCTCGCGGATCTACGGCAACCCGGCCTACAACGATCCTGCCTACTTCGTTTCGTGGTATTCGACGGCGATTGTCCTTGTCGCCGTCGTCGTCTCCGTGGCTGTCGTCGCCTGGGTGGTTGTCAAGCGTGACGCCGCGGGCGCGTGGGTCGCGCTCGCGGGTGCCGTAACCGGCATCGTCGCGGCAATCGTGTCGGCGCCGATCTCGGCCTACGTCTTTGGCGGAGTCACCGGCGGCGGCACCGACGTGATCGTCGCAGCACTGCGCCAGGGCGGCTCCGACGTGTTGAACGCGTCCCTCGGGCAGGGGTTCTTCAGCGACCCGATCGACAAGGTCATCACGAGCTTCGTTGTCTTCATCATCATCGCGAGCGTGTCGCCACGCCTCCTCGCCCGATTCCCGAATGGCGAGCGGCTGACGGCGTCGGCTGCGTGACGCCCGCGACCAGGCCTCGTTGATCGACGCGCACCGGCCGGGGGTGGTCCCGGACTTCGTCCTGCGGCCACCCACCGGCAGCTACCACGCCCTGAACCCGAGCACGAAGCTCGTCCTCGCCTTCGCCGAAGCCGCCGTCGCCTTCGGAGTGCGCGGCTGGACCGGACCGCTGGTCGTCATCGCCATCGTCGTCGCGACGGCGATGACGGCTCGGGTCGGACGGTCCCTCGTCCCGTTCGCCCTGGCGGTCATCCCGCTCGTTGCGTCGATCCTCCTCGTCAACACGTTCCTGTTCCCCGGCGCGACGGACGTCATCGCCCGCATCGGGCCGCTCGCCCCGACCTGGACTGGGCTGGAGGCCGCCCTCCAGGCAACGCTGCGGGTGGCGGCGTTCGCCCTCAGCGTCGCGGTCTTCGCCCTGACGACCCCGACTGACGACCTGCTCGCCGACATGGAGCGGCGCGGGCTCGGGCGGCGCGGAGTCTTCGTCATCGGGGCGGCGATCGGGATGATCCCGCGGATGGTCGAGCGGGCCTCGGAAATCACGGATTCCCAGCGAGCCCGCGGCCTCGACACGGAGGGGTCGCGATGGCGCCGGATCCGCGGCGTCGTGCCGCTGGCGGCGCCGATGATCATCGGGGCGCTGTCGGAGGTCGAAGAACGGACGATGGCCCTCGAGGCGCGGGCATTCTCGGCGCCGGGCCGCCGGACGATCCTGCGGCCGCTCCCGGATTCCACCGGGCAACGCACCGCCCGGTGGGCGGCCGGTGTGGGCGCGATCGTCCTCGTCGCGGCATCGATTGCCGGCATCCTGCCGGTGCCCTGAGCCTCGTGTCGCTTCGGATGCGCGATGCGCGCTATGCCTACGCGGGCACGAGCCGCCAGGTCCTCGCAGGCGTGGACCTCGACGTCGACGCCGGTCGCGTCGTCGCGGTCGTCGGCCCGAACGAAGCCGGCAAGTCGACCCTCTGTCTCGTGGCCGCCGGCCTCGCCCCGATCGCGATCGGTGGCAGGCTCGAGGGCTCGGTCCTCCTCGCCGGCGACGAGACGGCGGGCCTCGCCGCATACCAGGCCGCGCAACGCTGCGGGATCCTCTTCCAGAATCCGGCCACGCAGCTGTCGGGGACGACGTCCACCGTCTGGGAGGAGATCGCCTTCGGCCCGCGCAACCTCGGTTTGGACATCGGCGCGATCGTCGAGCGGGTCGAGGGCGCGATGGCGACGCTCGATATCGCCGGCCTCGCCGACCGCGATCCGCAGCGGCTCTCCGGGGGGCAGGCCCAGCTCGTCGCCCTCGCGTCGGTGCTGGCCCTCCGGCCGTCGCTCCTCGTCCTCGACGAGCCGACCAGCCAGCTCGATCCGGCCGGGACGCGGCTGGTCGGCGATGCCCTCAGCCGGTTCGCCGCAGAGAATGGGACGGCCGTCCTGCTCGTCGAGCACAAGACCGGCCTCGTCGCCAGGATCGCCGGCGAGGTGGCCGTCCTCGTCGGTGGTCGGATCGTGGAGCGCGGGCCCACCGCCGAGATCCTCGCAGACCCGGCGTTGGCGGAGCACGGCGTCGACCCGCCGCCGGCGGTTCGCATCGAGCGAGCGGTGGCCGACGCCGGACGCTCCGGCGACCTCGTCGGCCTCGACCTGGCGGCGCTCGAGATGGAGCCGATCACCGGCTCGCCGCTTCCAACAGGTGCGCCCCTCCCGACCGGCACGCCGGCATGAGCGAGCCCGCCATTCTCGTCGAGGGCGTCGCCTTCGACTATCCGCGTGGCGTGCGTGCCCTGGACGGGATCGACCTTCGGATCGACGACGGCGAGCGGGTCGTCGTCGTCGGCCAGAACGGGTCGGGCAAGTCGACGCTCGTGCGCCAGTTCAACGGCCTGTTGCGGCCAACAGCGGGGAGTGTCTCGATCAACGGACGCCCCATCGGGCGGCGCCACGTCGCCGACCTCGCTCGCGAGGTCGGTCTCGCGTTCCAGAACCCCGATCGGCAGATCTTCGCCGGTACGGTCCGCGCCGAAGTGGCCTTTGGGCCCCGCAACCTCGGGCTCAGCGAGACTGAGCGGGACGCCGCTGTCGAGCGCGCGCTCGCGACGGTCGGGCTGGCCGGCGACGAGGCGACCAACCCGTACGACCTCGGTTTCTCGCGCCGCAAGCTCCTGGCCCTCGCGTCGATCCTGGCGATGGACACGCCGATCGTGATCCTCGACGAGCCGACGACCGGCCAGGATGCCCGGGGCATCGAACGCGTCCAGCGGATCGTCGCCGAGCTGTCGGGCACGGGACGGACCGTCATCGCAGTGAGCCACGACATGCGTTTCGTGGCCGAGTCGTTCGAGCGAGTGGTGGTGATGCGGGCCGGGCGGATCATCCTCGACGGCACGCCGGCCGACGCCTTTGGGGAGGCCGCCTGGCCGACCCTCGCCTCGACCTACCTGGAGCCGCCGCTCGCCGCCCGGGTCGGCGCCCGGCTGGGGCTCGGCGCGACGCCGACGGAGGCGGCGCTCGTTGGGGCGCTGACGGCGCGGGGAACAGCCGGCCGATGATCGTCCTTGCCTACGCGATCGGCGCGGCCCTCGCCGCGGCCGCGGTGATCATCGACGGCCGCAGCATGGCGACGGTGTTCCCGCTCGTTGTGACTGCCACGAGCGTCGCGATCGCCGGCGTCCTCCTGCTGCTCTGGCGCCGTGCGACGCTCGAGCGGGCGGCCGACCAGATGTACGGCGCCGAATCGGTCCTGGTAACGAGCTCGGACCCGCCACCCGCCGCCGTCGCGACCCTGCTCGACGAACTGCGGCGGCTCGGTTTCCAGGTCATCGGCGTGACCGACACCGCCGTTGGCCGCCGCCCGCCGATACGGGTCTGGATCCTGGCGGAGAACGGAGGAGCGGCGACGACATGGGCGGAGGTGACCAAAGCCCGAACGCCGATGGTGATCTTCCTGTCGCTCGCCGGTGATCTGTCGCGTCCCGGCGATGGCCGGTTCATCGAGACGAGCTATCCCCACGGCGAGAGCATCGACCACCAGTACGTGTTAGCCCGCCCGATCGAGTCCAGCGCCGAGGACGCGCTCCGCGAACACCGGGCAGCGCTTGCTCAATGGACGTCGCACTCTGGCTCGCCCGTCGTCGTACGGGACCTCGACGAGTACCGCCAGGTCGAGGCCGCGCTCCGCGAGCGAACGGGCGGCTTGCGGATCGCGGCCTACCTCGAGCGCGTCGTCGAACCGGGCCTCTGGCGCTGGGCGATCTCTGCCGCGATCGGGGCCGTCACGTTCTTCGTCGTGGTCCTCCGCCCAGGACGGTGAGGCGACCGCCGATCAGGGCTCGCGGTTGAACCAGACGCCGCCTGGGCCGGTGTAGCTGATGCCCTCGCCCCAGATGGCGATCGACTTGCCGGTATTCGTGATCGCGAGCTCGCCGTAGTCGCCGTAGACCTCGAGGAAGCCGGCGGCCGTCTTGTACGCCGCCCCGCTCGTCGCGTCGGACAGCTTCACGGGCGTCGCCCAGCTCGCACCGCCGTCGGCCGATCGGCGATACCAGATGTTCCAGGCGTCGACGTTGCCGCCGCCCGAGGTCTGGTAATACCAGGCGCGGACGTCGCCGGCGGCGCCGGATTCGATCGCCGGGGCGGTCGACTCTTCACCGACCTTCGACAGGGTGACAGGGCCGCTCCAGGTCGCCCCCTTGTCGCCCGAGCGACGAGCCTCGATCGTCTGCAGACCACCGCTCGTTTTCGCTCCGTCGTACAGGAGGACGATCCCGCCGGCAGCATCGACCGACAACGCGGTGTGGCCGACGTAGAAGTCGCCTGTGCAACCGGCGGCGACGCAGACGATCCCCGGCTGGACCGTCGCGACGAGCTTGTCCTCCCACGACTTGCCGCCGTCGCGGGAGATGAAGACGTGGTGGTCGATCTGTCCTGCGACGCCTGAGCTCTTACCGGCGTTTGGGTAGGTCAGTGCGCTCTCCGAGAAGTAGACCGTGCCGTCGGAGGCGACGTCGCCATCGAAGGCGTAGACGTACTGGCCCGAATCGATGATCTTGGACTGGGTCCAGGTGTCGCCTGCGTCATGCGACTGGGCGATCCACGGATCGCCGCCGGTCGGCCCGTTGAAGGCCGCGTAGACGTCTTGTCCGTCGTCGCTCATGGCGATGATCGGCTTGTCGTTCCAGGCGACGTTGCCGTACGTCTGGACGGGATCGGTCCAGTGCAGGCCGTGATCGACCGACTTCGTGAACCAGACGTTGAACCCGATCATGAAGAGCGAGTAGACGTCGCCCGTGTTCGGGACGACCTCGATGATCGGGTCGAACTGGCCGGAGCCCTTGCACGCACAAAGCGGGCGACTGTCGGTCCATGTCACGCCGTTGTCCCCGCTCACTTCAAGGGCGATCCACGGCGACGGGCAGTTGCCCGAGCAGGGCTTGGGTGCGCCATAGCGCGTGGCGAGGGCATAGACGTAGGGCGCGTGTGGGTCGGCCGCGATGGCCGGCTCCCAATCGTCCCAGGTCGTGTCGTAGGGAACTTCACCGACCCAGCCGGCTGACGGCTTCGCGTTCGCCGGTCGGACCTGGCCGGTCTTTCCGGCGGCCTTCGCCGCGGCAAAGGCCTCGTTTCGCTGGTCGGTTGTTTCCTGTTGCTCTGCGAGCTCCGGATTGTCCGATGGCGCGGCGACAGGCCCACCACGACCTTCGCCGGCGGGTGGAGCACTTGCGCCTGGCAAACGGGTCACCCCGATGGCGACGCCGACGAGGACGACGACGGACAGGATCGACAGGAGCGCCACGAGTGGGCGCGGCCGAGAGGACATCTCCTCACCTCCAGCGTAGCGGACAGGCCGCGGGCGGCGATCGTGCGACGGGCCGCCGACCGCGTCAAGATGCTGACCCGGCTGATGCGCGGCTGGTCAGCGTCCGGGCTCATCCTCCCGGTGCGTTCGGGCAACAATGAGCAGCAGTGTCGTCTCGACGACGTCGACACCGGCGATGACGAGGGCGACGACCAGGAGGAGCGGCTGGCCTACGAACCAGCCGGCCGCGGCGGCGACAGCCGCGACGGCAAGGAACGCGAACCGAACGCCGCGGATCATCGTGGCCATATCGCGATCCGGCGCGTCGCCGCCGCCCATGGCGGTCAGTGCCCGGCTGAGGAGCACCAGCGCGACGACCGCTGACACACCGACGAGCGCGGCACGAACCAGGATCGGTGGCGAGACGATGGCGGCGAGGACCGGCTCGAACCCGCCGAGCACGGTCCCCGCGACGACCGCCGCGATTCCAAGCGTCAGGGCGGCGAAGTAGGCGAAGTAGGCGCGCATCGCGTGTTCAGCTCCCCGATGGCGCCCGGGCGACGATCCAGAGGAAGCGCGCGTCGTGGCGATCCTCCGGCTCGACGGCAAGCTCCGAGCGCTCGACGACGAGCCCGGCATTCTCGACGAGCCGCCGGTTCGCCTTCGCCCCGAAGTGGCTGAAGTACATGTCGACGCCCAGCCAGTCCGGTTCGACGTCGCCGGGCTCGTCGTCGGCGCCCATCGAGGCGAGGAAGAGGCCGCCCGGCCGCAGCCAGCCGTGGATGCGCCCGAGCAGCTCCGCCTGTTCGTCGCGGGGCACATGGGTCAGTGAGTAGAAGGCCACGACGGCGTCGAAGCTCGCTGGCTCGAAGGTGAGTGCGGTCATGTCGGCCAGGAGGAACGTCGCGCCGGGCACGTTATGGCGCGCCATCGCGAGCTGGGTCGCCGAGATGTCGACGCCCGTGACGGCCCTGCCCTCCGCCAGTGCCGCGGTCATCGGGACGCCGGCACCGCAACCGAGATCCAGGACGTCGCTGCCGGGTCGAATGAGCTCGAGGGCAACGGCGAGGTAGCTGAGCCGGGTCGGCGATGGCTTGAGGTCACTCCACGCGAGGTAGCGCTCGGCCATCGTGTCGTAGCCCTCGGCAACGATCCGCTTCGGGTCAATCACCCGGGGCAGTGGCCGCATTGTCGCGAGCTCACTTGCCGACGATGAGCTCGACCGGGTGGATCTCGCCCCCGACGATCCGCCATGTCGCGACGGCCGGTGCGTCGTCGGCCAGCGAGACGAGCAGGTAGATCGCGTCCGGGTAGAACGCCAGGCCGACGTCGGTCGCACTAGGCCGGGCCGGTGAATGAGTGTGGCTGTGGGCGATCGCCCAGAACTCGTGGCCCGCGTTCTCGGTCGCGATCGTAAGGCGAAGGAGGTCGTCCGGGTGGATCTCGTAGCGGAGCGGGCTGGCGGCGCGGTTCCGGGTCGGCTCCCAGCGGAGCGGCCTGCCGCCGTCGGCCGCCACCCGGTCGCCGACGATGACGCCGCACATCTCATTCGGGTACTCGGTTCGGGCGTGATCGATCAGTGCCTGCACCATCTCGGCGCTGAGCTCGACGGACGCCGGACCCGGCTGGGCCGGTTCAGCCTGGGCCATGTCGACCATTACTGGGCATCATTCGGCCGAGCGTCGTTCGGCCGCGAATTGAAAGGCTTCCGAAGCGATGCCGTTCTTTGCATAACCGCCATCACGGCCAGCCGATGTCGCCCGACCCGACGAACCCAACCGGGCCGTCGGCATCGCCGGCGCCCGACCCACCCCAAACGATGCCAAGAACGGCATCGGCCAGGGACAGTGGATTTGCCGGCCGGTCGAACGCGGACGCGCCACCGGGCCCCGCGCCCCGGGTCCTCACCACCAGTTGACGCCACCTTCGAGATCATCGTGCATCTCGGAGAAGTCGCGCGTGAATGTGCCCGCCGAGAGGTACTTCCAGCCGCCGTCGGGCAGCAGCGCGACGATCGTCCCGGACGCCATCCTCCGCGCCTCGCGGGCGGCC
>DATHGS010000556.1:0-2191 GCA_035490155.1 Candidatus Methylomirabilota bacterium
TACATTGCGAGGGGATCCACGCTCAAACGGGGCCGAGCTCGCCTTCGGGCCCTGTCGCTGGCGCGCGAGGCTATGACGCCCATCCGCCGGGCCCTGACGCCCACCCGCGACCCGGATCTGGCCAAATTCTCGCCCAACGATCGTTAGGGGCGATCCGACTCGCCAACCGCAAGTGTCCGGCTTGATTTCGGCCGGTTGTATGCCGCGGAAAGCTAATTCTGGGCGCCGGGCCGTCACCCGAGGCGCTGGAGCGGGTCGACACCTCCCCTGACGCTCACCTGGAGCGACATTTGGCGAGATCCGGGTCGCGGGTGGGCGTCAGGGCCCGGCGGGTGGGCGTCATGTCCTCGCGCGCAAGCGACAGGGTCCGAAGGCGAGCTCGGCCCCGTTTGAGCGTGGATCCCCTCGCAATGTATACTTCCCGCAACTGAACGGCCGCTCCTGACGTGGGTGACCCCCACGTCTCTTTTTTGTCGGCCAAACATTGGACTAGCCAGTCGGAGGAGCATCTTGAGTCGAGACTTCGTTGGTGCCCTCCTTCAGCTGAACGCGGAGAAGCAGGTTTCCCGCGAGCAGTTGATCCACGCGGTGGAGGATGGCATCCAGTCAGCCTATCGCCGCGTCGCCGGTGACGAGGACATCCACGTCCGGATCGATGCCGAGACAGGCCGCATCCGTGTGTTTCGGGCACGCGTCGCGGTCGCCGAGGTCGAGGATCCGCTCGTCGAATTCGATCTCGAGGAGGCGCGCGGCCACAAGCCGGACGCCGAGATCGGCGATCTCGTCGAGATCGCGGAGCTCAACGAGGACGTCTTCGGC
This sequence comes from Candidatus Methylomirabilota bacterium, assembly GCA_035490155.1. Taxonomy (GTDB): domain Bacteria; phylum Chloroflexota; class Limnocylindria; order Limnocylindrales; family CSP1-4; genus CF-46. The sequence goes on from DATHGS010000556.1 coordinate 820, forward strand.
CGGATCGGTGCGCAGACGGCCAAGCAGATCGTCCTCCAGCGGATCCGCGAGGTCGAGCGCGACCAGGTCTTCGACCGGTTCGCCAGCCGCGAGGGCGAGATGATCACGGGCACCGTCAATCGGGTCGAGCCGCGGGCGATCATCCTCGATGTTGGCAACAACGTCGAGGCGATCCTCCAGACCTCGGAGCAGTCGGCCGTCGAGCATTACCGGATCGGCCAGAACGTCAAGGCCTACGTCCTCGAGGTTCGACGCTCCACCCGCGGACCCCAGATCTTCGTCAGCCGCACCCACAAGGGATTCCTCAAGCGACTGTTCGAGCTCGAGGTCCCGGAGATCCACAGCGGGACGGTCGAGATCCGGGCGATCGCTCGCGAGGCCGGCAGCCGCTCGAAGGTGGCCGTCGGATCGCGCCAGGAAGGGCTCGATCCGGTCGGGGCGACCGTCGGCCAGCGCGGCGCGCGCGTCCAGGCGGTCGTGGCCGAGCTCGGGGGCGAGAAGATCGACGTCATCCCGTGGAACGACGACCCGGGCGTGTTCGTCGCAAACGCCCTGAGCCCCGCCCAGGTGATCTCCGTCGACATCGACGAGGAGCATCGGATCGCGAGCGTCACGGTGCCGGAGCGGATGCTGTCCCTGGCGATCGGGCGGGAAGGCCAGAATGCCCGGCTCGCCGCCCGGTTGACGGGCTGGCGGATCGATATCCGGAGTGACGTCTCCGTCGCCGAGGCGAAGGCCGCCGCTGAGGAGGCTGCGAGGGCTCCGGCGACGGCGACCACCGACGACGGGCCGACCGCCGCCATCGCCGAGACCGCTACGACCGCGAAGAAGGCCTCGACCGCGAAGAAGGCCGAGGCGGCCTCCACGGGCGAGACGGCCCCGGCTGAGTCGAGGGCCGCGCCGGCGCCGAAGAAGTCACGCGCCGCGAAGGCGACCGCGTCGACCAACGGCACGGCCACGGCCGACGCCGCTGTTGCGACCGAGGCCACGCCCGCGAAGAGCGCGAGCGCTCCGAAGAAGCCGCGCGCCGCCAAGGCGATTGCATCGACGGACGGAACGGCCGATGCCGGCGCGGCGCCTGCCACCGCAAAGCCCCGTGAAAAGAAGGCAGCGACGGCAAAGGCGGGCGCCGGGGACGGCACGGGCGCCGACGCGAAGCCAAAACCCGAGGCCACAGCGGCGGCGCCAAAGAAGGCGCGCGCCAGGAAAGCGACCGCAGCGGCGGCGGGCGACGACGGGGAGGCCTCGTCGTAGCCCGGCAGGGAGCCGCCGGCGTTCCGCGTCGGGTGCCGAATCGATCGTGCGTGGCGTGCCGGACGGTCCGGCCGAAGCGCGAACTCGTTCGGATCGTCCGGACGCCGAGCGGGGAATT
>DATHGS010000557.1:0-2035 GCA_035490155.1 Candidatus Methylomirabilota bacterium
CAGGGTGGCGACCTCGAAGACCCCCTGCGGGCCGACGACGATGTCGGTCAGCGCGAACGCGTTATCGGGGAACGCCGCGAACAGCTCCCCGTAGAAGTCGCGCGCGCCGGCGTGACCTTCCCAGCGCTGGCCCGTCGGGACGATCTCGTAGACGCACTCGGCTGAGAGAGTCGCGACCAGCCCGTCGATATCGCGGCGATCCTCGGCGATCGAATGGCGGACCCAGAGCCGCTTGATCTGGCGCAGCTCCGCCGAGTCGAACGGGCGGGCTAGTCGAGACTGGATGGTCGGCGAAAGGTTCGCGGTCATCTAGACACCCGCCACCGCACGGACCTCGGCGTCGCGCGCCCGGGACCGCCGTTCGATGCGGATCATGAGCATGATGAGGACGACCGCGCCGATCGCGATCAGGACGCCAGTCACGATGTCGATGATGAGGGCCGCGGTGAGGAGCGTTCGGAGGGACTCGATCGCCTGGTCGAGGGATGTCGCGTTGCGGATGTCGAACGTGATCCGCAGGTTGACGTAGCGGCCGGCGAAATACGAAATGATCCAGCTGCCGACGAGGCCGAACCAGGCGATGCCCACCATGAAGATTCCGCCGGCTTTCGGGTCGAGCCGGTAGAGCACGTCCTGGATGATGCCCGGGACCGTCCGCAGATTGGTGACCGGAATCAGCGTCGTCACGAACGCACGCCAGGGGCTCGCTCCCGGAAGGCCACCACCGAGGGCCGGAACATTCGAGACGACCCGGCTCAGCCAGGCGGCGAAGAAGAGCAGAGCCGGGAGGACGACCGCAAGGCCGACGATGTCGAGTCGGCTCGCATCGGCCATGCGGGCGTCCAGGGCGCTGCGATCGAACGTGCCTGATGCCTTCAGGAGATCGAGTTGGCCGGCGAAGAACCGGGCGAGACCGAGTGATTCGATGATCGCGAAGACCTGGACCGCGGCAAGGCCGAGCAGGAAGATCGATGCGGCGAGCCCGAGTGCGGCCGCCGGCCGGTAGGCGACAACGCTCCGCATCGCTATGGCCTGTTCCTGGCGATGGGTGGCTCCGTCGTCGGTTGCGGCCACCGCCTGCGCTGCCCCGCACTTGTAGCAGTTCTTGCTTCGCTGCCGATTGATCGAGTGGCAGTTGCCGCAGACCCAGATGTCCGTCATGTCGATCCCCCTCGAACCCGGTCAGTGTTCCGTTGAGCCGGTGAATGTCCAACTGTCGACGCGGATCGCGGGTACGACCACCCCACCAAGGTCCCCCCGCAGCGTCCGTCGCTCGCGGCTGACCGCTGAGGTGGCCGCCAGGGCCGCGAGATAGCTCTGGGTGAACCGTAGATTGCGAACCGGCCCGACGATCCGCCCGCCCTCGACGAGAAACGTCCCGTCACGGGTCATCCCGGTGACGATCGCCAGCTTCGGATGGACCGGGTTCGTGTAATGGAAGCGAGTGACGAGCAGGCCGCGCTCGAGTCCACCGATCAGCTCGTCGCGGGGCGTCGTTCCCGGGCTCATCGCCATGTTCAGCGGAAACGGGCCGTACGGATTCGGGGCGGGCAGGCCGTGGCCTGTCGAGGTTCGGCCGGCTCGCGCCGCGGTCTGAGCGTCGTAGACCACCTCGCGACAGATGCCCCGCTCGATCAGGGGCACGCGCTGCTTCGCGACGCCCTCGTAGTCGAAGGCCATCGGCAGGGTCGCCGGATCCTTGCCGTCGTCGACGATCGTCACGAGCTCGCTCCCGACCTGCCGACCGGGCTCGGCGAACGAGCGCTCCTCCTGGACGGCGAGCGCGCTGAAGCCCATGTAGCCAAGCATCGAGAGGAGGTCGACGACCGCGTACTCCTCGAGGACGACCGGCCAGTCGCCCGGATCGACCGACACGGGATTGGCGGTCGATCGAGCTTTGGCCGCCGCCTCGCGCCCGATCGCCGCGGCATCGATCGAACCGACGTCGACGGCCGCCGCCTCCGCGTAACCGGAGCCCCCGTCTGGCGCCATCGCGACCGTCAGCAGCTGCGAGGTCGTCCGTCGTTGAGCGGCC
>DATHGS010000558.1:0-2376 GCA_035490155.1 Candidatus Methylomirabilota bacterium
CGCATCGTGGCGACGACCGAGCAGCGCCGCCCATGCCGGATCGTCCCGGTCGGCGCGGACCGGATCCATGAGCCGCCGGGCGACGGATGCCCGCGGTTCGCGTGCCGGCGAGATCCCGGCGACAACGAGCGTCCGCAGCCGATCGCCGAAGCGGGCCGCGTCACCGATGAGGCGCCGGCGCCACCGGCGCTCGCGACGAAGGAGGACCGATGACGACCCTGCTTGCGCTCTATCGCCGACCGGAAGGCGGCCCCGAGGCACTCGAGACCTTCGAGCGACGATACGCCACCGAGCATCTCCCGCTCGTCGCCCGGACGCCCGGTCTTCGCGGCACTCATGTCCGGCGCGTCAGCGGGGCAATCGGCGGCGAGACGGAGCTCGTCCTGATCACGACGATGGAGTTCGACGACCGCGCGGCCCTCGACGCGGGTCTCGCATCCGACGAGATGCGGGTCGCTGGACGCAACCTGCGGGAGATCGCCCCAGGCCTCGCGACTCTGCTGGTAGTCGAGGAGGCGCCTGATCTCGGCTGAAGCGTCGAGGCCTGATATCGAGGCCTTCGGGGGAGTCGCTACCGCTGGCTTCCCGCGGCGTGGATACTGTCTGCGCACAGCGGAGGATCGAGTGACCGACAGCGCCCGAGCCGGGGTCGCAGCCAGGGCGTCCGGCCCACCGTTCATCCGGACCTCGTTTCCGGCGAGCGGACCGAACGGCAAGCTCGATCACGTCGCCCTCGTCACCATCGATCGCCAGGAGTCCCTCAACGCCCTGAGCTTCGATCTCCTCGACGAGCTCGTCGTCGCTCTCGAAACGCTCGATGTCGATCCTGCCTGCCGGGCGATCGTCCTGACGGGCGCGGGGGAACGAGCGTTCGCCGCCGGCGCCGACGTCCGAGAGCTGGCCACGCAGACGCCGACGAGTCTGGCCACGGAGAATCGCTTCGCCGCCTGGGACCGGATCGGATCGATCCGGACCCCGTTGATCGCCGCCGTTCGCGGGTTCGCCCTGGGCGGAGGCTGCGAGCTTGCGATGACCTGCGACATGATCGTCGCCGGCGAGGACGCCCAGTTCGGCCAGCCCGAGATCCGGCTCGGTGTCATGCCCGGTGCCGGCGGCACCCAGCGCCTGACACGGGCGATCGGCAAGGCCAAGGCCATGGAGCTGATCCTGACCGGCCGGACGATGGCCGCGCGAGAGGCCGAGGCGAATGGGCTCGTCACCCGCGTCGTGCCAGCCGAGGCGACGCTCCACGCGGCCCTGGACCTCGCGTCGGTGGTTGCCGCCCAGGCGCCGCTCGCGGTGCTGGCCGCCAAGCAGGCGATCCTTCAGGCCGCCGAGCTGAGCCTTTCGGCCGGCCTCGACCACGAGCGGCGAGCATTCTTTCAGCTCTTCGAGACCGACGACCAGACCGAGGGGATGGCGGCATTCGGCGAGAAGCGCCCAGCCAGCTGGACAAGAAGCTGAACGACGACAATCGGCCGGGGGGCTGACGGAGGGACGTGGATGGAGCGAGATCTGCCGGGCGGCAACGACTACGGATTGGATCATCGGCGCGACATGGGCGACGAGACGCCGGGGGCCCTCCGCGACGCCGCCCCCGACGTCCTCGGCCCGATCGACGCTTCGGCTCCGGTCAGCGGGCACGTGGTGGGCCCGGAGTCGAAGCCGTCTTCGATCGCCGAGAGCCCCGAGCATGATTGGCAGGCGGCTGCGGCGATCATCTATCCGGCCCTTCGGCCGGTCGGGACGCACGGGCTGGCCGTCGCCGACATCGATTCGGTGGCCCTCGCGGCGGACGCGGCCCGAAGCCACTCCCAGCCGCTCGTCGACCAGGGTCCCGCCGGGTTGCCGGTTGTCTACACCCTGAACGTCGGCGCCTACGACGTAATCGTCAATGGTGACCATCTGCTCTCGTGGGGTGTCACGCCGGAGGCGATCCAGGATGCCGCGATTGCCAATCTGCGGGCGTGGTCGGCCACCGCAGCCTGGACCGATGAGGTCTCCGGCGAGCGTCGCCTGCTGTCATCGGACACGGGCGACGGCTGGGATGCGGCGCGGATCATCCTGCCGGAGGTCCAGGAGCGGCTGACACGCGAGCTCGGTCCGGTCGGGCGTGTCCTCATCGGCCTCCCGGAGAGGCACCTGCTCACCGCGGGTGCGCTGCGGCCCGGCGACGACGAGTTCGGTGGACTGTTCGCCGAATTCATCGTCGAGCAGTCCGGCGGTGCCGACGAACCGATCGACCGGCGGGTCTTCGAGCTCGTCGATGGCCACCTCGTCGAGTTCACGGAAACCGCCCACACCGCCTGATGGGCGACCTTCGCTTCGAGGTCGCCGATTCGGTCGCCACGGTGACGCTCGACCGGCCGGACGCGC
>DATHGS010000559.1:0-4916 GCA_035490155.1 Candidatus Methylomirabilota bacterium
CCGCGTCCGGCCGACGTTCCTGCCGAACGACCTCGACCCAACGGTCTTCGACGAGGGTTTTCTCCGCCAGCTCGAGCGCCTGCTCCTGCTGCTCCGAGCGCCCGTCCGGGGCGGCCTCAAGGGCGGCCGGCGGAGCGTCAAGCGCGGCCAGAGTGTCGAGTTCGCCGATTACCGGGATTACAGCCTCGGCGACGACCTGCGCCAGCTCGACTGGAACGTCTATGCCCGCCTCGAGAAGCTCTTCGTCAAGCTCTTCGTCGAGGAGGAGGACGTCACGATCACGATCCTGGTCGACGCCTCGGCCTCGATGGCGAGCGGGCGGCCGGACAAGCTCCTGTTCGCCAAGCGGGCCGCGGCCGCCATCGGCTACATCGGGCTGGCGTCGGAGGATCGCGTCGCCGTGAGCTCCCTGGGCGGGCGGGCCAGCCGGCGGCAGACGCCGCTCCGCGGCTCAGGCCGTGTCTTCCGACTCCTGGCAAACCTCTCGGCGATCCAACCAGCCGACGGGCCGACCGATCTCGTCGCCGCTGCCCGGCACGCCGCCGCCCAGCTGCACGGACGCGGCGTCGTCGTCCTCCTGTCCGACCTGCTCGACCCCGCTGCCGAGCGGGTCATTCGCGAGCTCGCCGCGACACGTTCGGAGCTGATCATCCTCCACATCCTCTCGCCGGCCGAGCTGGATCCGGACCTCGAGGGCGACCTCCGCCTCGTCGACGCGGAGACCGGGCAGGGCGTCGACGTGACGGCCGACCTGCCGACGATCGACGCCTACCGCAGCCGGCTGGCGGCCTGGAAGGAATCGCTCGCGACCCTCGCCGCCCGCCGCCAGGCGAGCTATCTCGACCTGTCGTCCGAGACGCCGCTCAACGAGCTGATCTTTGCCGAGCTCCGCCGTCGTCGGGTCGTGGGCTAGGGACCGGCCAATGGCCCCGTCGATGCCCCCGCCAATGGCCCAGCCGATGCCGCCGACATGCCGCTGACGACGCCGCTCGCGCTGCTCGGCCTGCTGTTCGTGCCGGCGGTCGTCGCGATGTACCTCCTCAAGCTCCGGCGCGAGGAGACGATCGTCCCGTCGACGCTCCTCTGGCAGCGTCTCGTCGCGGATCTCGAGGCCAACGCGCCGTGGCAGCGGCTGCGACGGAGCCTGCTGCTCCTGCTCCAGCTATTGCTCGTCGTCATCCTCGTCCTGCTTGCCGCTCGACCGTTCGTCGAGCGACCTGCTGGTCTGGCGCGGGACATCGTCCTCGTCATCGACACCTCCGCCAGCATGGGCGCCACCGACGTCAGCCCGAACCGCCAGGCTGCCGCGAGGGACGCGGCCCTGGCCGCCCTGCGGGACCTCCCGACAGGCGGCAAGGTCAGCGTCATCGAGGCCGGGCGGACGGCGCGGATCATCACCAGCGGGACGGCCGATCTCGGGCGCGTCCGCCAGGCCGTCGACGGCATCCGACCGACAACCGAGCCGGGCGATCTCGCCGACGCCCTCGAGCTGGCCTCGCAGCTCGCCGCCCAGGCGGGCGACGGTGAGGTCCTCGTCGTCACCGATGCCGCCCTCGCATCGATCCCGACAACCACTGTCGACGCTCCGGTCCGGGTCGTCCGAGTCGGCGACGAGCGGGGACGCAAGAACCAGGCGATCGTGGCTCTCGCCGTCCGGACGACACCCTCGTCGCTGGCCAAGTCGGTCTTCATCAGCGTGGCCAACCTCGACATCGAACCGGCACAGCGCCGAATCGAGCTGTGGGGAGACGGCAATCTGCTCGAGGCGCGCGACGTCTCGATCGATGCCCAGCAGCGGGCCGACGTCATCATCGACAACGTCGGCGACACGACCCATCCGGTCGGCGTCGTCGAGGTCCGCCTCGTCGCCCGGCAGGCGCCTGCCGACGCGGCGACACCGCCGGACCAGCTCGCCGCGGACGATCGAGCCTGGGCCGTCGTGCCGCCTGACCGGCCGCGCGAAATCCTCCTCGTCGGGGCCGGCGATCCATATCTCGAGACGGCGCTGTCGTACCTGCCGAACAGCAAGCTCTACGGCGTCGCCCCTGACCGCTACCCGCAGGACGCGCAACGAACCGACGGCACGGATTGGGACCTGATCATCTTCGAGGGGACGCTCCCGGCCACCCTGCCAAATGTCCCGGTCCTGGCGATCGCCCCACCGACGACCAGCCCGCTCGGCAGCGTCGGCGAAAAGCTGGCCAACCCCGGGATCGGGACCCTGTCGCCGGACGAGCCGATCCTCCGCTATGTCGACCTGTCGACGACCCACATCGCCGAGGCGGTCAAGCTCGAGCTGCCGGCCTGGGCACGAACCGTCATCCCCGGGCCGAAGGGCGCGCCGCTCCTGTACGCCGGCGTCCGGGCCGGCCTGCGGAGCGCCGTCCTCGCCTTCGAGCCGCGTCGCTCGGATCTGCCGCTCCAGGTCGCCTTCCCGATCCTGATCGCCAACCTTGCCGGCGAGCTGATGGGCGGCAGCGCGGCCCCTGCCGACGCAGTCAGGCCCGGCGACCCGGTCCGCCTGCCGTTGCCCGCCGGGGCCACAGGCCTCCGCGTCGAGCGGCCCGATGGCTCGGTTGTCGAACTGGCACCGGGAACGAGCGGCGCGGCCGCCGTGACGTTCACCCAGACGGAACTGCTGGGCGTCTACTCGGCGACGGCGATCCGACCGACAAGCAGCGGCGCGTCGCCTGGCGCGTCGGCCAGCGCCGGCACTCCCGCGACGCCGTCGCCGCTGGCGAGCGCGACGACCCGTCCATCGGCGAGCGCCGGCGCGGTCGCCGCTCCGATCGATCCGAACGCCCCGATCCGGTTCGCCGTCGACCTTTTCGACATCGGGGAGTCGGCGATCGCCCCGAAGGCCGAGTCGGCCGCCGCGCTCGAGAAGCTCGGGCACGCGGCACCGCTGCCCGGCGCCTCGGGTGCGACGGCGGCCGGAACCTCCGAGCCTCGCCCGGCCGCCCGCGACGAGCTGTGGGTCCCGATCGTCCTGCTGGTCCTGGTCGGGTTGTGCATCGAGTGGGCGCTGTACCACCGCGACGTCATCAGTCGCGGCCGCCGCGCAATCGTCGCGCGGCTCCGACCGGCGAGCCGAAGGCAGGCCTGAGATGGGCGTCGCCGTCGATACGCCGCTCGCGCTGCTCCTGCTCATCCCCACGCTCGGGCTGACGTGCGCCCTGTACGCGGCCGCGCGCCGGCGAACCGGCAGGTGGCGAAGGCGCGTCGGGCTGGTCGTCCGGACCGGGTTGATCGCTTCCCTCGTTCTCGCCCTCGCCGGCTTCCGTCTCGTCCTGCCGGTCGACCGGCTGGCGACCGTGTTCGTCGTGGACCTGTCGGACTCGGTCGGCGCGGCCGGTCGTGAGGACGCCCTGGCGTTCGTTCGAGAGAGCCTGGCCGTCATCCCGGAGGGCGACGTCGCCGGGATCGTCGGCTTTGGCAAGAACGCGCTCGTCGAGCGCCTGCCGAGCGAGCTCCGCGAGATCGACCGGATCGCGTCGGCGCCGGTCCGCGCGGCGACGGACATCGGAGCCGCCCTTCGACTCGCGGCCGCCCTCTTCCCCGACGACGCCCAGAAGCGGATCGTCCTGCTGTCGGATGGCAACGACACGACGGGGCGTGGCCAGGCCGAGGCCGCGCTGGCCGCCGGGCGCGGCATCCAGGTCGAGACGCGGGTCATCGGCCTCGGGGCTGCGGACGAGGTCGTGGTCGACCGGTTGACGACCCCGTCGACCGCCCGCATCGGCGAACAGATCGAAGCCGTCGCCCAGGTCAGCTCGAGCGTCGCCCAGCCGGCCACCGTCCGGCTCTACGCCGATGGCGGCCTTGTCGCGACCAAGCGGCTCGATCTCCTGGCGGGCGCCAACCAGGTGTCGTTCCTCGTAACGCCGAAGGAGGCCGGTTTCCACACGTTCCGGGCCGTCGTCGAGGCCGCCCGGAACACCTTCAGCGAGAACGATCGGGCAGATTCGAACACGATCGTCAAGGGCGAGCCGCGGATCCTCGTCCTGGCCGGGGATGACAAGGTCGGGGCTGAACTCGTCGCCGCTCTCAAGACGGAGCACCAGCAGGTCGATTCGTCCGTTCCCGAGGCGCTCCCGGCCGATCTTGCCGGGCTGGCCACGTACGACAGCATCGTCCTCGTCGACGTCCCGCGGACCCGGCTCAGCGACGCGCAGATGGCCGCCCTGCAGGTCTACGTTCGCGATCTCGGCAAGGGCCTCGTGATGATCGGCGGCCCGAAGACGTACGGCGCCGGCGGCTTCCAGAAGACCCCGATCGAGGAGAGCCTGCCGGTCGACATGGGCGTTCGCGACCAGCAGAAGCAGCCGGACATCGCCCTCGTGGTCGTCATCGACAAGTCGGGCTCGATGGATGCGTGCCATTGCAACTCGTTCAACAACGGCAATCCGGGCGGCGCCGGCGCAGGGATCGCCGGGGTCCGCAAGGTCGACATCGGCAAGGAGGCGATCCTGCGGGCGGCTGCGGCGATGACGGCTCGGGACCAGCTCGGGATCGTGGCCTTCGACGCCACCGCCCATTGGGTCGTGAAGACCCAGCCGCTCGGCGGGATCAGCGACCTCCAGGGCGCCGTCGCAGGAATCCAGCCGCTCGGCCAGACGAACATCTTCGCCGGCCTGTCACAGGCGGTCGACTCCCTCGAGACGACGACGGCCACCCGGCGCCACATCATCCTGCTCACCGACGGGTGGTCGACGTCCGGCCAGTACGACGCGATCCTCGCCAGGATGAAGGCCGACGGGATCACCCTCTCGACGGTCGGCGCCGGCGGCGGCTCGAACCCGTTCCTCCAGAAGCTCGCCACGGAGGGCGGCGGCCGTTTCTATGGAGCGGCGAACCCGGCGAGCATCCCCGACATCTTCCTCAAGGAGACCCAGCAGGTCGCCGGTCGCCAGATC